>NZ_JADJSO010000021.1:0-98579 GCF_016711665.1 Candidatus Villigracilis saccharophilus | reverse complement strand
TTGACCTTTCGGGCGGGGTTTCGATGGGCAACATGTTCGCGGACTTTTACAATATGACAAATAAAAGTGCTAATATGAAAGTGGCGTTGGGTGTTCGCCCGCGCGATTTTATGGAGCTATTTTTGGAAAGGATGGAAAAACTGGCAGAATCCATTACGTGACCTTTGAAATAGAACAGTGTTGTTATCGATAGAAATTCATCAATTAACTCAAAGGAGAAAATAAAATGGAAATAATTTCCCAAAACGTAACCTACTTTATTGTTGTTATAGCAATAATGATTCTTTTATTTGCATGGGCATATGTTACCAAGCGTGCGCAGAAAGATTTCGTTACTATGACATGGGTGCTCATCCCAGTGGCAATTGCAATTAATTTAACAATTGGACAAATAGTATTGGTTCTAAAGTTGCCTGTCTATCTGGACAGTATTGGCACAGTTTTGGTAGGCGTAATATGCGGGCCTTGGGCGGGTGCACTTACTGGTACACTCTCTAACATTATCGCTGGTATCATACTTGACCCCGGGTGGTTTCCTTGGTTCCCTGTTGCCGCCGCCATCGGGGGAACAGCGGGTGCAATGGCAAACATCGGTTATTTCAAAAACTGGTGGAAAGTGGTTGTTACGGGCTTTGTAATTGCCATTGTTGCCACAATCGTTGGAACTCCGATCAGCATTGCTGTTTTTGGCGGTATCTCGGCCAGTGGTTCCTCAATCATTACCGCGTTTTTGCTTGAGACCGGCCGAAGTCTGGTAGCTGCTGTTTTAACTACTAACTTCATTTCTGAGCCACTCGACAAGATAGCGACCAGTCTTTTGGCTTTTGCGATTATTGATGGTCTTTCAACACGATATTTATCCCGATTCCCTCGTGGCGAAAATGCGATGGTTGAAAAGGGGCAAAAACAAACCCAATTGATCATTGCCCTGGTGGTCGTTGTGTTGCTTATTCTATTTGGTATTTTCGTATTACCGCGCATTACCGGCGGTTAACAAGCCGCTTTTGCGGGAGGAGAAAAAATCTCCTCCCGCATTTTTATTTTCAGGTAAGATATACATTAATGAGTCTCAATCGTTCTTTTTTCGTTCCAATAAACAGTCGCTTGCATAAGCTAAATCCATTGACAAAACTCACCTTTGTTTTTGCAATGATAATTCCTGCTTTCATTTCCCTGCCTAAATTGGCACCCGTTCTTGCAATTCCAATTTTTATTGCGGTGGTTGTAGGGAGAGTTCATAAGCAATATCTGAATTTATTGATTAAGCTTGTACTTCCAACCACATTATTTATGTTCATTATGCAGAGTCTGTTTTTACCTGGCGGAGAAACGATTCTTTTCACCATCGGCATTTTTGAGGTCGCCAGGGAAACGATTTTGTCTGCATTTTTAACAGTATCCCGTATTTTTGTAATGATTTCTTCTTTTGCCATATTGTTATTAACCACGCATCCAAGTGAATTAATGTCTGATCTAACCCGTCGCGGTCTGCCCTCTCAATTTGCATACGTCATTATTTCGACCTTGCAGATATTGCCTCAAATGCAAGCCAAAGCACAGACCATCATCTCTGCGCAAAGATCACGCGGAATGGATACAGATAGCACATTCCTCAAACGGGTTGGTTCAGTTCTACCGCTCGTTGGTCCGTTGGTCTTTGGTTCTTTGGCGGAAGTGGAGGAGCGCGCCATCGCCATCGAAGCGCGCGGCTTTACATCCAAGAAAGTCAAAACTTCCCTGTACGAAATCCCCGACCGAAGTTCAGATAAGATCATTCGCTGGGTTCTCATCATTCTTGTCATCATCTCCATTGTGTTAAATCTATGGCCTTTGTAAACCTGCAAAACGTCACGTATAAATATCCGCTCACGAAAACGCCTGCACTGCAAAATATCAATTTGCAGATCAATGAGGGCGAGTTCGTTGCGGTCCTTGGCTCGAACGGCGCGGGCAAGTCCACGCTGTGTTATGCGCTGGCGGGATTCGTACCGCATTTTTTCAAAGGCGAGATCAGCGGAAGCATTGAAGTGGCTGGCATGGAATCCAGCAAGTCCACGCTGGATGAATGGGTGTTGAATGTCGGCCTCGCGTTTCAGAATCCGTTCAATCAGATCTCTGGCGCAAAATATACCGTCTTTGAAGAGATCGCTTTCGGATTGGAAAACAACGGCGTGCCACGCGCAGAAATTCGTCCGCGCGTGGAGAACGCCATGAAATTGACCGACATCACTAATCTGGCAGACCGTTCCCCCTACTCACTTTCCGGCGGACAGCAGCAGCGCGTCGCTCTGACCTCGATCCTGGTCATGCAACCCAAACTGCTCGTCCTCGACGAACCGACCTCGCAAATGGACCCGATCGGCACACGCGAAGTCTTTGGTGTGGTACGCAGAATGGCTGAAGAGGGCATGACTGTTGTGATGGTCGAGCACAAAATGGAATGGATCGCGAACTTCGCAGACCGAGTCATTGCGCTGAAAGACGGGCAGATCCTTATGGAAGGAAAACCCAACGAAGTTTTGACCTCTGATGTTCTGGCGGAAAACGGATTTGGAATATCTCGTTACACATCCACAGCCAGGGAAGCCAGGAAACAAGGCTTGTGGAAAAAAGAAACTTTACCTGTCACATTGGATGAGGCGGTGGCAGGGTTTGCAGGAAACGCACGATGAAAATAGAAATCAAAGACCTCCGTTTCACATACCCCACAGGGCTGGAAGCCCTGCGCGGCATATCGCTCAGCATTGAAGCAGGCGAACAGGTTGCCATCGTCGGTCAGAACGGCGCGGGCAAGACCACCCTCGTGAGACACTTCAACGGGCTGCTGCAACCCACTGCCGGGTCGGTTCTGATCGGTGATTGGGATACGAAGAAAAATTCAGTTGCCAAGCTCGCGTCACGGGTCGGCTATGTATTTCAGAATCCAGATGAACAATTATTTTCAAAGGATGTGGAGACCGAGATCAGGTTCGGCCCGCGCAATTTGGGATATTCAAAAGAGAGAATTGACGAGTTGGTCAAACGTGCGCTGGCATTGACCGAGTTAAGCGACAAGACCGAGACCAATCCCTACGACCTATCCCCCACCTGGCGCAAGATGGTCGCGCTGGCTTCTGTCATTGCAATGGATACGCCCATCGTTATCTTTGACGAACCCACCACGGGTCAGGATGCAGTCAATGTGGCGCGCATCGCGCATGTCATTGCAGAACTGCGCAGAGAAGGCAAGACCGTCATCACCATTACACACGACATTGATTTCTGCGCGGAAAACTTCGAGCGCGTGATCGCTTTTTCGGAAGGACAAGTGTTGTTGGACGGAGGCAGCCCGATGTGTTTGGTCAGGAGGAAATTCTTGCGCAGACATATGTCGATCCGCCGCAGCTGACTCGTTTGGGGAAAAGGCTGGGATTGAAAGAGACGGTCGGAAATCAGGAAGAGTTCCTAACGTCATTGCGAGGAACGAGCGATAGTGAGTGACGAAGCAATCCCCAACTCGACAAGGAGGTTGCTTCGGGCGGACCCGCCCTCGCAACGACATGTTATTTTTTATAAACCACCAATTCTTCATACCCCGAATCATTTTCCAATTGCTCGCGCTTATAGATCACATCATCAAACTCGGCAATGACAATTTCTGCTGTGGTGTAAATTTTGCATCCTGAAACAAGATGCCCGCCGATGGTTACACCGTCGCCGTTTGAGATGGAAATATGAAGGTGTGAACCATTGGTTGAGACCGTGCCCGTCATGGACACGATCTCAAAATATCCGTCATACTCATTGGGCCGAGGGCGGTTTGCAAGGCGCAGGGTCGCATGGGTCAGGCTTCCCACTGAAGAAAGCACACAGCCTGCGTCTATTTTATTTTCTGAGACAAATGCCTCGATGGAATCAAACAGATCCTGCCCGGGTTTGAGACGAAAAGTATATGATTGCATATGAATCTCCTAAATAAAAAAGAAGGTCAGGTTTGAAGCCTGACCTTTGATTTCACCAAAGCACGAAGCCGATCAACCCTTCCAGCCAATCCACCATCGGCGGATAGATTTGCAGGCCGATCAACCCGACGATACTGCCGAGGACTCCGCCCGCAACGACGTCAGATACATAATGCACGCCCATCGCCACACGGGCAAGCGATACCAGCGGCGCCCAAACCCAAAGAAGAATAGCAAGCCAGGGCGGAGCGAGAGCCGTCCCAACGACTGCGATCAAAAACGCGCGGGCGGCATGTCCAGAGGGGAAGGAATGCGGATCGGTGTTGCGGTAAATTCCGCCCCACTCGCCTTGCGGCCTTTCGCGTCGAACCAGAAATTTGATCGCCAGCACCACGCCAGCCAATCCAAGAATGCCAAAGAATTCAACCACTTCCCAATGTTTCCAGCCGGAGGTGCTGAAGAACCAGGCTATGATCAGCGCGGCCCACCAAAACCACGAGTCACCGGAGTGGGCGAAGAAGACCGCCAAAGTACGCAAAACGCCCGGCTTTTCGGCCACGCGTAATCGGTCGGAGAGCCGGGCGTCGAGTTCAAGCAAAGACCGTAAACTCATTTTTCCTTGGCCGCTGAATTCAATTTTTTATTTAATCTTTTCTCAGCCGCGACGGCTTTCTTTTTTTGACGGGCAAGGTCTTCGCGCATGATCTCCAACTGGTGGGGTTTATCCACATCCATGCACGGTTCAGCCTGCGACCAGAAAATGGCGCGCCCCTTGAGCCCGATCCTGGCTGATGCTTTTTCCACCAACTCCTGCAATGTGATCTGGCGTATGAACATCCTGAACAGAATGTCAAAACCAATGACTGCAGCCGAACGCAGCGGACTCTTGCGGCTTCCGATCAATTGTTCCCATGTATCGAGATGCGTGGTCGCCATGCTGACGTGGATCACATTCATATCGGCACCGCAGACTTGCGCATCTTTCAATTTGGTGTAGGTGCGATGAGATTCGGGATAACGAGTCTCCATCACTTCCTGCGGACAGACACCGTAATACAGATCATCCTTCGTTTCCATGGCGGTCTCTATCAGCCAATCCACCATTTCGCCTTTAATGGCGGGAATATCGGAAGACACGATCAATACATATTCGCTCTTCTTATTCAACTCAATGCATTTATTAACACCCGCGACAATGTTCGCGAGCATACGACCCTGATTGGAGATGTAGTGAAGGGGTTTTGTGCAGGTCAATCCGCTCTTTGGCGAAACGCCGATCACAATAACATTATCCACTTTTGTGGAATTGCCCAAAGCATCCAACACCCATTGGACCATGGGCTTGCCAGGCGACATCGATCAAAGCCTTGGAACTGCCATTGGAAAATTCGTATAAAGGGTCGCCGGGCTGTGGGATTCCACCGGCAGTCACGATCGCATCCATAATTTAATTCAACTCCTGTAATTGCGGCTCGAAGCCAAGTTTATCCAACATCTCGGTTAATTCAGGCCAGGTGAGGGCGCGTCCCTTTCCAGAGAGGGCCACCAACGCGGCTTCCATCATATTCGTGCCAAAGGAACGTCCGTCCAGAACGGGGGTGGTGGTGACAAGATATTTCACGCCCGCTTTTTTAAATTGAGCGACATCTTCAGGGGTGGTGGTATTGGTCACGATCACTTTGCCTGTCAGGTCATCCGGCATAAAACGTTTGATGTAATGACAATCGCCGGCAATGACAGTCGCCCAGGCGTAATATTTTCCAAACTTGGGCGTGCGCTTCTCCTGTTTTTCACCAGTGGGATAGATCCATGCAAAAGGCAATCTGCCCACAATCGGCATCATCAACGCGGCCACAGTCTTAAGCTGGCTGATCTTGCGAATGGCCATCGGCAGATCCAGGCCGAACATGAGATCACCAAAGATGGTTTCATAACCGGCATCAGCAAAGGCCTGCGAGAGTCCCCAACGATCAACACCCACGGTGACCAGTACCTTGCGGCCGTGTGCCTTAATATAATCGCCAATTTTTTTATCTAAAAATGCGGGGGCTTTGTTTTCAAGTGTGTTCTTTAATCCGCCGCCATCAACGAGAGGAGTTTTCTTTACATACCTTACCATCGGGGATACGGAATGCAGGGTGTACCATTTTCCATCCGCCATCACGCCCAAATCCGCGCCGCCTACACCAAAGGCATCCACCGTGCCGTCCAGTTCTTTGTATTTCAACGCGGCGGCTTCCATGTCTCCATCTGTGCCGATCCGTTCGATGCTTATCTTTTCGCCAAGTAAAGTGACCTCAACAGCTTTATTGCGTTTGGAAGAACCAATGCTTATGCTGACTGCTCGTTTCATAAATATACTCCTCTTCGGGTGGATTTCAGGCGAAAGTATACCCCGAAGTCTGGGGCATGAGAATAAAGTCATAAGTGAAAATAAAAAACATGGGATTGCCGCTTCTGGTAATCCCATGTTTCAATATGATTATCTAAAATTTTAGCGGGTCATCAACTCTTCCAGAACCTTCTTTGAAGATGCATCAACCACAGCGTGCTGACTGCCGCCATGCGAATCCATGGTGACCACTACCGGGAACTCTTTTACTTCAATGACCCAGATCGCCTCGGGAACACCGAAATCCATTTTGAACACACCATGAACTTTTGTAACGGTCTGGGCGATGTAGGAAGCTGCGCCGCCGATGGCGTGGAAGTAAACTGCGGGAGTTTCTTCACAGCCCTTGAGGGTCTTGGCGCCCATGCCGCCCTTGCCGATCACACCTTTGAGGTTGAAGTGTTTCATCACATCGGCTTGATACGGTTCCTCGCGGATGGACGTGGTCGGCCCGGCCGCCACGAATTTATATTCCTTTGTATCCAGCCCGGAGACGACCGGTCCGCAGTGGTAAATGACCGAGCCGTTCAATAGTTTTTTCAATTCCTCATAGACCTGCAGATCATCGCCCTGCGGCGCGCGCGTCTTTTTGATGAAAGTTTCCATCATCCATTTGTGGACTGCGTCGCGCCCGGTTACCATCATGCCGGAAAGCGCAACCGCATCCCCAACTTTCAGGTCGCGGATGACATCATCAGTAATTGGAGTAGTTATCTGTTTCATCATAGTCTCCTTAATCGTAAGTGATCTCTTCGCCTCTCACCGTCATCTTGCGACGGCGATATGCCCAGCACATATATGAAACAGAAACAAAATACGAGGCGGGCAGGCGGCTCAAGCCAACGATCTTGGTATCCAGCACAGTGGTTTTGCCGCCAAATCCCATTGGGCCAATTCCCATTTCATTGGCTTCACTGGTCAGCCGTTCTTCTAACTCGGCGATCTTCGGGTCGGCATTGCGTGTGCCCATTTCACTGAACAACACTTCTTTGGATTTGATATAAGAAGAGCCGCGGTCACCGCCGATGGAGACGCCCAAAATACCGGGCGCGCATCCCTGTCCCTGCGCCTTTTGCACCGCATCCAAAACCACTTTGCGCACACCAGCCAGGTCACGCCCCGCGCCGACCGTGTTATCCGGCAGGGAATATTGACGGCCAACATTTTCACATCCGCCGCCCTTGAGCATCAACTCGATGGTGAGATCATCGCCTTCCACTTCTTCAAAATGGACATACGGGAAGTCGTCGCCGCCGAGATTGTTGCCTGTGTTTTTGTCATAGATGGCGTCCACAGCATTCGGTCGCATATAGGACCGTTTGGTGGCTTCCGCCATCGCAGAGCGGATCTGCTCTTTGAGCTTGATCGTGGACAACCCGACCGGATAATGCACATAAAAAATAGGCGTGCCCGTATCCTGGCAGATCGGCGTGGACTGGGCACGGGAGAGATCAATATTCTTGAGAATGGTCTCCAACGCCCCGCGCGCCGGAGAGCCTGGTTCTTCCTTTTCGATGGACGCGCGCAAGCGCTTCTCCACATCCGGCGGCAGGCTGGACGATGTGCGGCGGATCAATTCCAAAATTTCATTTGTCAAATCTCGCATGGAACCTCCATTTTGACAAATATTTTCCCGGCCCCTTATCGCATCCATCCTGAAGGGTCCCCTACAGATTGATTCAATATATTCTATGTTGTTTGACGGAATTTGGCCAACCCTTCCTTATCTCGGGGATAAAAGCATGACAAATTATGCAGGACTGATCTTTACCCCGTTAGCGTTGGCACTCAACCGCCCGGTCCCTTTTTGTCGCTGACTAACTTGTGTGTAGCGGCCGCATTATAACTCTAGGCCATTCTGCAATTCTTACTTTACCTAATTGTTTTCTAGTTGCCATGTTTCTGTGCCAGTACAAGACGGGACCCGCCCAGGCACCTGTTCTGTAGTATTTGACATACCTCCACAAGCATTAATCTAAACTCTATCAGAATTATTTAGACCATTTCCCCATTTGGCTGTTCTGGGGATCTGCCCATACAATCTTGGCCCTTTCCGAACCTTCTTTTCAGTCAAGTGACTTTTGGTCGCTTTACTTCATCTTTATAACTGACATCGCATTTGATTGAAATCCCATCGATTCGACTTGCCTGTGATTGTCTTTAGGATAACAGTTTCATCAGCCATTCCAATTTTTCCCTGTGCCATTATCACTTATAGGTCCCATAAGGTTTCTTCGATCCTTTGTTTTGTTTTGGCCAGGTATTTCAGCCAGTTCCATGGTAGTCATCAGTTGGCTATCGCCTCGTTAATTTGTGTAATAAAGGTGGCTCATTTTCAAACCAGGTTGGATGGCATCAGTCTCCAGGCAACTCCATCTCTCATCAAATCGCCACATTTTGCTCCGCCCACAATTGCTGGAGCTTTCACCACCACTTCATAATTGTGTTTTCGTAACCCTTTACTTGCACCCGCCCTCGTCACAATATCCACCTTGTCCGCATCAACGACTCCTCCCTTTACCATGATGGTATCCCTGGTTCTGGGTTTAGTTTCAGACCCCACGTGCTATCAGTTTGCCTCTATATCCCATTCCCATAATGGTGTAGTTCTGTCTCACCCACTGTTCCTGTATGGCAGGAATTGGGATAAAGTTGGGTGGAATAATTGTCCCATTTGGCGGCAGTGTAGCAGGTCCTTCGCTCCCCCAATTGGGCTGCAGATGGCTGATACAAAAGAAAAAATTAGAAAGAACGCGCGCCCGATAAACCTCCCGCGCGTCAACTTCACCCGCATTACATACTTATTCACCGCGCCGAAGCGGTATTTGTATTCTTCATCGCCGCGCATGAAGTCGAATTCATGGCGTTTGTTTTCGCAGGCCCACTGTAAAACGTGACCGAGCAAGACCCAGCCGGGAGAAAGATCCATAAAATCGCGGTTGACGCCGGCGTTATAGCCCCACAACTTGCCGTTGTAATCAAAATTAAGCGCGGCCGCGATGCGTTGACCGTCCGCTTCGAGGAAGGCCAGCCAAAGCCAGCCGTTCTCCTGTGCGGTGCGGATCACGGCCCGCATTTGGTTGCGCATGGGCTCACGTAAAAAGCCCGCCTTGCCCTGGTCCTGTTCCATCAAACCGAGAAAGGCGTCTATTTCAGCATCCACATCGGCCATGTCCGAGATGAACCAGCGCACGCCGCGTCCGCTTTCTTCGGCGCGGCGCATTTTACGGCGGATCTCGTGGCGTTGTTTCTTTTCGACGCGCGAGAGATATTCTTCAAAGTCACCGTTCAAGGCAATGCGCGGCGTGGGGCGGTAGATCTCTTCGAGATGAGTCCAGCCGCGTTTGGCGGCTTCATCTCGAAGGGCGGTTAATGTGGTGGATGAATCGGGTATGTTATACCAATCGACAGCGCGCCATTTATCGGTTAAGGTTGAGGCGAGAAAATCAAACAGTCCGCAGAGGAAGCTGGCATGGTCATCAGCATGCACGATCAGGTCAAGATAATCGGATATTTCAATACTGCCGTTCAGCAAAAGCGCCTGATGGCCGTCGTATTCCGCGATGAAGAGCGGTGCGATACCAACCAGCTTTTCATCCTCGCGGGCGCTGACGAGCACCAGTTCAGCCTGAGTCCATTCGCCGCCGCCGCGATGCTCCCACCAGACGCGTTGATATTCATAACGTAAAAAAGGGTTATCGCTGACCGAACCTGTTAACAGGTTATTCCATTCCTGTGGATCAATTTCAGAAAAATCGTTGTGAAGTGTATATTTCATGGCCGCCGAATTTTACCAGTTATAATGATGTGAAAATGCAAAAAACCTGACAGGTTTCCATTATGCGCCTGCAAATCAATTCGCGTTCTGCAAAAACCCGTCAGATTTGATATGCGCTCAGGGATTATTCTTACATGACTCTCGATCTAACACTATCGCCGCTTTATCGAATCAACGGGCAGGAAATCGCCAGCCTGCCTGGTTTGCTCGTGCAATATCCCCCGCGCAACCCCGCGCGCGGGCGCGAGCAGGACCGCCTGGTTGTGTATTTGCTGCTGACGGGCACGGCTGTTTTTTCCACATCCGAATATATGCAGGTCGCGCAGGATGCCGCGAACATATTTTTCCAAACTCCGCGCACACTGACAGGCGCGTTACGCGCCGCAACCGAATCGGTAAATAAGACTCTGCTTGAACGCAACATGAAGTCCACCTCGCGCGGTCAATACGCGGTTGGCTGGCTCGTACTAGGCGCACTGCGCGATTCGCAGTTGACCCTCTCCATGAGCGGCCCCATGCACGCGTATGTGTACGGTCAAAATGAAACACGTCACATCCACGAGCCGAACGTATCGGGTAAAGGGCTGGGTACGAACCAGACCATTAATATCCATTACACACAAACCCAATTGAGCGCGGGGGATCGTTTGATCTTTTTTGGGAGAGCGCCCAGCGCCTGGGACAGTACCCTTGGCGCGCTGACACAATCTTCATTGGCAGCCCTGCACCACCGATTAAAGTCCCTGACCAGCGCCGATCTTAACGCGGTCCTGATTCAGGCATCGGATGGCAACGGGAATTTAAATCTCCTGAAAGCGGATGTCCAATCAAAAGCAGATGTCAAGTTGGAAACGCCAGCGCCTGCGGACTTAAGCCCGAAGCAGACTGTGCAAAATGAAACACTCCCCACCCCTGAAGAAGATCCCGCTCCCGCGCTGGACGCGCATCTTGTTCAAGCATCCGCGTACACCATCCCTCCGCAAAAGGAAGAAATCATTGCTGCGGAAGAGGGTCGCGCAAACCCATCAAAAGATCAGCCGCGCGTCACCGCGCCGCGCGCATTCCCAGCGTCCATTCCAAGAGCCCAGGCGCCGAAGCAACCCGCCGCGATCGAATCAGAGACCGAAGGACTTGAACCGTCCGCGGAAGTGGAATTGCCCGCGCTCGAAAAAATCGTCGAGCCGGTAAGAACAAGGCAGCCAAGAACCCGCCGCGAGACCCCCGCGTGGACACGGCAAACAGCCAAGCTGGCCGCAAACGGCATTCAGTCAACACGCCGTTTAAACACGAATCTCGGCAACAGACTCATGAATTTTCTGCCGCGTTTATTACCCGGCAGTGAGGATGGTACTCAGACCAACGCGCCATCCACAACCATCATGATGTTCATGGCCATCCTGATCCCATTGATGGTGGTTACGATCGCCAGTGTGGTTTACCTGCGCTATGGCAGAAGTCAGCAATACGAAACCTACCTCGCGCAGGCAAATGAGATGAAGAATCAAGCCCTTGCGCTGACCGACCCGGTGGAACAACGCAATGCCTGGGAAAATGTGATCAACAGCGTTAATATTGCAGAGTCGCACCGCGAAACCTCAGACACGATCACGCTTCGCCAGGAAGCCGACACCAACCTTGACCGATTATTAGGCATCACGCGCCTGCAATTCAACCCGGCTTTCAGCAGCAGGATCGGCATAGATATCAGCCGCATGGCCGCCAATGAAGTGGATCTGTATCTGCTCAACGCTGTGAACGGCGAAGTTCTGCGCGCTGTGCCGGTAAAAAGCGGCCACGGGTTTGAAGTGGATACCAAATTCAATTGCAAGCCAGGCGTGTATGACCGCGTAACGGTCGGTCCGCTGGTGGATATTCTTGCGCTGCCAAATCTAAACTCGATCAATGCCACGGTACTTGGCGTTGACGCAACCGGCAATCTTTTATACTGCGCCCCGGAACAAGTGGCGCAAGCCATTCCCCTGCCCATCCCGGATACCAACTGGGGACGTGTCACAGCCTTCGTTTTGGATGCGGGAAATCTTTATGTACTTGACGCGCCTGCCCGCGCAGTATGGGTATACACCGGCGAAGACACCGCATTCATTGACCAACCATACTTCTTCTTTGGCGGACAAACTCCCGAGAAACAGGATGTGATCGACCTGGTTGTCAGCGGCGATAATCTGTACATGCTGCACGCGGACGGGCATCTTTCAACCTGCTCATACAGCCGTATCCTGTCTGTCTCCACCCGTTGTCAGGATCCAACCCCTTACATTAATACCTTCCCGGCTTACGGTGACAATGACCTGTTCGCCGGCACGAATTTCACGCAATTGCTGTTCACAGCACTGCCAGATCAATCAATTCTCCTGCTCAATGCAGATGCGACTCAGACACAGGGCGTTTTCCGTTTTACTCCGCGCTCCCTCGAATTACAGAACCAATTCCGCCCGACAACAGGAAACGCGAATCCAATCCCAAGCGGGCAGCCGATCGGGGCGATCACGGTCGGCACAAATCATGTCTTATATCTGGCAGTTGACGGTCAGGTCTATTTTGCGAACGACATGCCTTGAGTTTGACCAGCAGGGAAATATTTATGAACAATTTCTTTGGCGCGCTCTCAAAACTTTTTAAACCAAAATATCCGCCAGACAGCATCTCTGAACCCGCCCAGATCACAAAAAGCAAGGTGCTGGTGATCGTGTACGACCCTGTGATGGATAAGACCACAGGCAAGACGCTCTCACAGCAGATGACATGGTACCGCACCACAGACCTGGTCAACGGATTTATCGCCGACCTGACTCAGATCAGCGGCGGCCTGGCGCGTTATGAGATCGTTCAACGCGTACACGTTGACGAGTTCCCCGCAAAAACAGACGGCTACCGCTACACCCCGGAAATTTATATGAACGTCCTGCGCGGTACAGTCCCGCCGCACATGCCCCAGGAAGTGGATTACAACGCCATCCTCAGCCAATTCAATATCTTACAGCGCGTGGCAAGGAATGAAATTGATGAAGTCTGGAGCTTTGGTTTTCCGCACGCGGGTTTTTACGAATCCACCATGGGCGGGCCGGGCGCTTTCTGGTGCAACGCGCCTCCGTTGAAGAACACTGAAGCCAGCAAGCGCCGTTTCGTGATCATGGGATTTTCATTTGAAAGATATATCGGCGAAATGCTGGAGGCGTACGGCCACCGCGCAGAATCGATCATGGATAAGACCTTCAGCAAATTAAGCGGCGATGCGAATTTATGGAAACGCTTCATCCGATATGAAAAGTCCGCGCCCGGTAAAGCCGCGTGCGGGAACATCCATTTTGCACCCAACAGCCAGCAGGATTACGACTGGAACAATCTGACTCAGGTCAAAAGCGAATGCTATGACTGGCAATTGAACTTCCCGAACTTCAAAGGGGATGTGCGTGTGGTTGATTCATCCGAATGGGGCAGCGGTGAAATTCGAGCGCACCACAAGTGGTGGTTCAATCATTTTCCGCGCGTCGCAGGGCGCAAGAATGGGATCCACAACAATTGGTGGCAGTATGTGGTTGCGCCGCAAAATGTGATTCTATAAAGGCTGCCAGATCTGATACAGACCCAAGTTCCCGCCATCGCCATCGGATAAGAACGAATCGATCACGCGCATCTCAGCCTGCTCTGCCAACCCAAGCAGTTCCTCAACTGAGAATTGATGCGCGTATCGCAAGCCCTCTCCTCCACTGCGCCAATCCAATAAATAATCACCGGCATCCAGATCTTCTATCCTGATACCCACTGTATCCCAAGGTTGGATACGTGACTTGAGTTTTTCACTATTCAAGAACTGCCAATTGGACAGAATAAATTTCCCGTCTTTGTTCAACAATTTACGAACTGTTTTCAAAATATCCAAACGTATTTCAGTGGATGGAATATGATGCAAAGTTGCAAACATGGTAATGACCGACCACTGTCCACTGTCCACTACCCACTCCTAACTGAGAAAGATCAACTTCACGGAACTCCACTCCCGGCGCTGATTCTGCATCTCGAAGCAGGGGCAGGCTAAAGTCCACGCCGAGAAGCGCTGCTTTGTGACCACGCACACTCAACTCGCGCAGAAAATTCCCATTACCGCAGCCCAGATCCAATACTGAGACATCATCTGGAATCGTTTCAAGAATTTTCTTTACGCCGGGCTGTAAGCGCTGGCGCGTGGCTGAAAATGACTCTCCAAAATGATTATAAAATTCATGATTAAGCTTAAGTAATCGTTCGGTGGCGGCGGAATTCATAGCCACATTATAAAGGTATAATCCACGCACGTTATCGGTATAAGGTCTACTATCTCATGGAAATCTCTGAAAGAAGACAACGCTGGAAAAAATTTAACATCCTCACGCCGGAGAAACTTGCGCTGGCGCATATTGTGCTGGATGAGATCCGCGAAGGCAGTGACGTGATGCGCGCGCTGCGAACTCATCCGCTGGAGAGTGGCGAAGGCTATCTGACGAAAGCCGCGCTGGTTGCCGCTTATAACCAAATGGTGGAAGCTGGCACGATCAAACCTGATCAAGTTCTGCTTGAACGCATCCGCATGAAACCTATGCGCACCCTTTCAGGCGTGACCACGGTCACAGTTTTGACGAAGCCATATCCGTGCCCGGGCAAATGCATCTTCTGCCCCACCGATGTGCGCATGCCCAAGAGTTATCTGCCTGATGAACCCGGTGCGATGCGCGCGCTTGAACATCAATTTGACCCGTATGAGCAAGTCCACGCGCGGATTCGGGCGTTGGAAAATTTGGGGCACCCAACCGATAAGATCGAGTTGCTGATCCTCGGCGGCACATGGTCATCATATCGGCGTGATTATCAGGAGTGGTTTATCAAGCGCTGTTTTGATGCGATGAACGAACCTGAAAGAGGCGCGCTTCGAGATCATGCTGATAAATTGGAAACTGCCGGTGTTGATATTGCCCAAGCGCAGGCTGTTAATGAAACAACATCCCATCGCAATGTCGGCCTCGTGATCGAGACCCGTCCCGATGAAATTAATCCAGATGAATTGCGCTGGCTGCGTCACTTGGGCGTGACCAAAGTGCAGATGGGCGCGCAAAGTTTTGACGACCATATTCTGGAGATCAACAAACGCGGACATGATGTCGAATCCACACGCAAGGCCACAGCCTTACTGCGCGCCGCTGGATTCAAGATCGTTCTGCATTGGATGCCGAATCTGCTGGGTGCGACTCCTGAATCAGACCGCGCGGACTTTGCCAAACTGTGGACTGATTTTTGTCCCGATGAAATCAAGATCTACCCGAATCAGTTGCTTGCCAATGCCGAGTTGTACGAATACTGGCAGCGCGGAGAATTTCATCCATATACGACAGACGAATTGGTTGATCTGATCGCAGACATCAAGCCGACCATTCCGCGCTATTGCCGAGTCAACCGCGTCATCCGCGATATTCCTGGCAACAATGTTGTGGAAGGAAACACACGCACCAGTCTGCGGCAGGATATTCAGGCGATCATGAAGACGCGCGGCACGCATTGTCAGTGCGTGCGCTGTCGTGAAGTGCGCGGCAAAACAGTGGAAGCGGAATCCCTGCGCCTCGATGACCTCACGTATCAGGCAGGCACAGCCGAGGAACATTTCATCTCCTTCGTCACACCGGAAGACGGACTCGCGGGTTTTATCCGCTTGTCACTGCCCGCCAAAGATGCGACCCTGACAGGCATGTCTGACCTCGACAATGCAGCACTCATCCGCGAGGTGCATGTGTACGGACAATCCCTCGAAGTCGGCTCAGAAAAAACTGGTGCCGCTCAACATGCAGGTCTTGGTACACGTCTGCTCGAGGAAGCGGAGAATGTGGCACGCGCACAAGGCTTCTCTCGAATGGCTGTCATCTCCGCCATTGGGACTCGTCACTATTATTTAGATCGCGGTTTTGAACGCGGTGAGTATTATTTGGTAAAAAAGATCTAAACTCATTTACCACGAAGTGTCACTAAGGTACACGAAAGAAAAACTTGAAAAACTTTGAAACCCTTCGTGGTTAAAGATTTAGGAGTAATTTGAAAACCAAACACTGGATCATCTTCATCACCCTTGGCATTATCTGGAGTTCATCCTTCCTGTGGATCAAGATCGCCATTGAAGAAATGGGACCGATGACTCTGGTTGCCTATCGGGTGTTGTTTGGACTCTTATTTGGTATTGCAGTCATCCTTATTCAACGCGAGAAAATGCCTCGTACTTTAAAAGCATGGACTCCCCTGCTCGTATTAGGATTGACCAATGTCGCCATTCCATTCTTCCTGATCTCATGGGGAGAAAAAACGATCGACTCGGGTGTCGCTTCCATTTTAGATGCGACTGTTCCGCTCTTCACCATTGTCGTTGCGCACTTCCTTTTGCATGATGACAAAATGACCGTGCAAAAAGTTGTCGGACTGCTGATCGGCTTTGCGGGCGTCGTGGTTCTCATGAGCAAGGACATCGGTGCTTCGACCGGCTCCATACTTGGACAGGGTGCCGTCATCCTGGCATCGGCATTCTACGCAGGCAGTTCGATCTATGCCCGTAAATTTACAGAAGACACACCTGGAATTTTCAGAAGCATGGGACCGCTGGTCTCCGCCACCGCAGTCATGTGGCTGGCCTCCTTCTTTTTTGAAGCGCCTGTAAAAGTCCCCGATCAATCCATTATATGGATCGCCCTGCTCTGGCTGGGTATTCTTGGATCAGGTGTTGCTTTCGTAATGGTTTTCTATCTTATCCACGAGATCGGCCCGACCCGCACGACCATGGTTACCTATCTATTCCCATTAGGCGGCGTGACACTTGGCGTGATCTTCCTGCATGAAACACTAACCTGGGAAATCGTCGTCGGAGCCGTCCTCATCCTCGCCAGTCTTGTTGTTGCAAATTGGAGTTCTAAAGAATCATGACCGAACATCGCTCAGGTTTTATCGCCATTATCGGACGCCCCAATGTGGGCAAGTCCACTCTGCTCAATGCACTGCTTGGGCAAAAGTTGCCGCCGTTTCGCCGCGCCCGCAGACCACCCGCAAACGTCAGCTTGGGATTCTCACGATTGAAAACGCCCAGCTTGTTTTTGTGGATACGCCCGGCATTCATCACGCCCGTCATAAGCTGGGTGAATTCCTAAACTATGAAGCTGAAGAAGCCGCAGACGGCGTGGATATTATTATGTGGCTGGTGGATTCTTCCGACGAACCGACAGAAGATGACATCCGCATCGCTGACCTGCTTAAAGCTTCCGCTCCGCGCGCAACGATTGCTGGTCCTGAACAAAATTGACACACTCAGCGCTGACGAAGAATCCGCCCGGGCTGAGACATTCTCGAAGATGCTGAATCATGCCGAGGTTATGAAAGTGTCCGCCACGAAAAGACTTGGGCTGGATGAACTGCGCGAGAAACTGATCAGCATGTTGCCCCAGAGACCTCCCGATTATCCCGAAGAACAAGTGACCGACTCTTACGAACGCGACATCGCCGCTGACCTCATCCGCGAATCATGTTTGAAAATTTTGCGCGACGAAGTGCCACATAGTCTGGCCGTCCGCATTGACGAATTCAAGGAACGCGAGAACGGCATGGCTTACATTGCCGCGACGATTTTTGTGGAACGCGAATCACAAAAAGGAATCGTCATCGGCGAAGGCGGCAAGATGTTGAAGTCCATCGGCAGCGCCGCGCGCAAAGAGATCGAAGAAATGGGCGGACGAAAAGTTTTCCTCGAAGTGCGCGTAAAGGTTTCAAAAGACTGGCGCGATAATCAGAATATGTTGAATCAGTTTGGGTATATAAAACGGAAATAGTAACACTTCGCGGTTACGGCAAATTTAAACGGAAGCAAATAGACATTTCAGATACGCCCCTTCTTTAAATCCGATCGGATGATCGAGAGCGTGACCAGTACGCTCGATCTCTGTTAACCTGCGTCCCGCTTCCCTGGCGGATCGGTGGATGGATTCGAAAAACGAGTCAGCATCCACACGGCTGGAACAGGATGCCTGCACCAGCGTGCCACCCTGCCGCAAGACGCTCAATCCCAAGCGGGTCAATTTTCGATAGGCAGATAATGCCCCTTCGATCTGCTTTTCACTTTGAGCGAACATGGGCGGGTCAATGATGACCAGGTCAAAGAGACGTTTTTGCGACTCCATGCGCGCCAAGACTTCAAAGGCATCATCAGCGATGGTTTCATGAATGGCTGGGGACAGTTTGTTGTATGCCATGTTGCGGATCGCGGCTTCGATGGCGGGCGCGCTGATATCCACGCTGACCACTTGCTTCGCACCGCCGCGCGCGGCATAGACGGAGAATCCGCCAGTGTAGGCGAATACATTTAACACAGATTTATCTTTGGATAATTTCTCAACTCTGGCGCGGTTGTCACGCTGGTCTAGGAAGAAACCTGTCTTCTGGCCGTGAATGGGATCAGACTCAAAGGTCAGTCCATTTTCTTTGAACAGGATCAGGCTCGGGGGCGTGTGAGGCGAGAGCGTCATCCCGTCAGTGAGTCCGTATAAATATTCTGTCTGCTTTTGCAGGGAGCGGTTGAGGCGCAGGATCAAATGAGTGGATGGGCTGACCTGCGCCAGCGCTTCGCAAAATTCTTTGAGGTGCGGAACCCAGGCGGGTGTGTAAAGTTTTAGAACGAGGGTATCGGCGTAACGGTCAATGATGAGACCGGGCAAGCCGTCGTTCTCGCCGTGGACAACCCGATAGCCTGTCGTGTTGGTTTGCGCCAAAGATGCGCGCACAAGGGCGGCGCTGGCGAGTTTGTTTTTGAACCAATCCGCGTTGATAGTGGCGGAGTCACGCGATTGCAAAATGCGCACGCGGATCGCGGATAACGGGTCATACAGACCGATGGCGAGGAAGCGGCGCTTGTCGTCGAAGATGACAGCCAGGTCACCGGGCGCGCCTTTGTGGCTTTGCTCGGTGATGGATTGATCGAAGACCCAGGGATGCCCCTGCCGCAAAGCGCGCTCCGCGGGCGGGCTGATGCGTAGAGCAATTCGTTTCGCAGAAGGGCTGGGAAGTTTGTGGAAGTCCATGGTGCGTGGGATTATACAGTAGGCACGATGAAGAAGACCTCGGAGATTCGTTTCGCGAAAATCTTCGAGGTCTATGAATGATTATTATCTTTAACCTGACTCACCCCTTCTTTTCCTCATCTTCCAACTCCACCAGCAACAGATCCAACGCGCCGACCGAGATCTGCAACTCGCGCAGGGAGATCAACATCGAAACGATCATGAGCAGTAATGCGATGGCAAAGCTCCACTGTCCGCCCGTGACCCAGCCCGCGAAAAGCGCGAACATGCTGATCACACAAAAGAGCAGGCTCAGCACGCCGAAGATCTGCATGTTGCGGATCAGATAGACTCGATAGCGCAGGTTCGCGATCTGCCCAAGCAGGTTGTCATTCTGATCATTCTTGTATCGGTCGTGTAAATTGCGGATAATGGTCGCCAGGGTAAGGAAACGATTTGTATAAGCCAGCATCAACAAAGACACGGTCGGGAATAATAAAGCGGGAGTTGTCAGGGAAATATCCATTACACCAATCCAAACGTCACCTGGGTGGGATTCACCAAAAGCATCGGCACCTGCATTTTGAACTGCGGCAGGTTCGGGTTGCTGATGTCCGCGTCATAGATCGACAACCACGTGGAGCGCATCACATCGAGACTGGCGGCAAAATCCATTTGTGTAGAGATGCGGGCTTTGCCCTTGAACACAAAAGTCCCGATGACCACATCCACAGCCTGCATCATACGCATGGCCTCGCCTTCTTCATAATCCAACGGTTCATCCGCTGGCGGAACGAGATGGAATCCCAGCACTTGAGCAGCCGGCAGGAACATTTCGGAGAAGGAGGAATTCCGCGGCGGCGCGCCAATAAAAGAAATCACCTGCGCCTTATGGATATGGATGTAATTCGGAACGCCCAGTGAACGCAGCCAGATATTGACACGCTGATTTATTTTTACAACGATCTCCCCCCGTATCAGCGCAGTAGCGGTATAGAACATCACCAAGGCGGTCTTTTCATCGGATTCAAGTGGTTTCATATTTTTTCCTTTTGATATGAACAAATTATACAACACCCTTCCAAGCCATCCATTGAACGTTTATACTCCACGAACAAAATCATGATCAATAACAAACGCTGGATCGTTCCGCCCCTCATCACGCCCGAAGCTGATACCGCGCTTTCAGCATTTCCCCCCATCCTGCGGCAGATCCTCTTCAACCGCGGATACACAACAGACGCCGAAGCACGCGCCTATCTCAACGCCAAGCCCGACTTCAACACCGATCCATTCCAAATGAGCGGCATGAAACAATCGGTGGACAGGATCCAAACCGCCATTCAAAAGCATGAACCGATCGCCATCTATGGCGATTATGATGTGGACGGCGTCACCTCCACCGCGCTGCTGGTGGAAACACTGCAGCAATTGAATGCGAATGTGCGCGGATACATTCCCAATCGGTTCGAAGAAGGCTATGGATTAAATAACAACGCGCTGGATGAACTCAAAGCGGACGGCGTGCAGCTGGTCATTACCGTGGACTGCGGGATTCGATCCCCGAGTGAGGCGCTTCACGCGCAAACCATCGGGCTGGATCTGATCATCAGCGACCATCACCACCCCGCAGAAGGTGACCTGCCCCCCGCATTTGCCGTGATCAACACCAAACAACCTGGCGATGTCTATCCTGACAAAGACCTGGCTGGCGTGGGTATCGCCTACAAAATAGCGGAGGCGCTCTTAAGTATTTACCCTTCAGCTTTCAGCCTTGATTCCCTGCTCGACCTTGTCGCACTAGGGACCGTGGCAGACCTCGCGCCGCTGGTCGGCGAAAATCGTATTCTGGTCCGCAGGGGACTCAGGCAAATGCGTCAAACCGCGCGGCAGGGATTATCTTCGCTTGCGGCGGTGTCAGAGATCAAGCTGGCGAAAGTCAACGCGGGGAATATCGGTTTTTCGCTGGGTCCGCGTTTAAACGCGGCAGGCAGATTAAAAGAAGCTCTGGCAGCATTCGAATTATTAACCACAAAGGATGTCTTTCGCGCGGGCGAACTGGCGCAGGTCCTGGACATGCAAAACCGGGAACGGCAGCGCATTACAAAAGATATGCAAAAAAGAGCCGAAGAGATCGCGATCGGCGAAGACCCGCATGCCTTCCTGCTTTTTGCCGCCCAGGAGGATTTCAATTCAGGCGTGATCGGCCTCGCGGCATCCCGCCTGACAGACACCTATTACCGCCCCGCCATCGTCGCATCTAAAGGCGAGACGGAGACCCGCGGCTCGTGCCGCTCCATCCCTGAGTTCCACATTACCGAGGCGCTCGATCATTGCGCCGACCTGCTTGTCCGTCACGGAGGTCATGCCGCCGCCGCGGGATTTACCGTCAGGAACGAGAATCTGTCAGAACTCGTATCGCGGCTAAAAGCCTACGCCAAAGAAAAACTGTCGAACGAAGATCTCAAGCCGACGGTCACAGCCGAGGCGTATGTCTCGCTGGCAGATTTCCGCGCAGACCTGTTCGAAAAATGTTTGAAATATCTCGAGCCGACCGGTTATGGAAATCGCGAGGCGGCATTTGTTGCGCGCAACGTCAAGGTAAAAAGTGCGCGCACGGTCGGCGCGGATGCAAAACATTTGAAATTACTGCTCGAAGAAGAAAAAAGCGGCTACACTCACGACGCGATCGGATTCAGGCTGGGTGAATGGCAAAAGAAAATGCCGCCGCGTGTGGATATATTATTCACCTATGAAGTGAATGAATATAACGGCCGCATCGGGTATCAATTAAACTTGAAGGATCTAAAACCAGCGGGGTATGTAGAGTAAATCAGGAGGTTGCAACCGCACTGGCGGTACGGCGCAAGTGTCGTCGCATTCACTCCTCGCAACGACAGAAATAATCTTGATCATTTCTGTACAGGCAGTTTTGCCCTGCGCCAGGCTAGCATACCGCCCCGCAAATCAAAAACAACATATCCTTCTTTTATTAATATTTTCGCCGCAGACGCGCTGCGGCTTCCGCTAGCGCACACACAAACGATATCACGTCCCTTCGGCAATTCCTTCATGCGGCGATGCAGTTCATTGAGCGGGATCAACTTGGCGCCTGTGATATGTCCCTGACGATATTCATCGGGCTGGCGCACATCCAGGATCATTGGATGTTTACCAAATTTCAGTTTTTCTTCAACCTCAGCCGCAGTCAAGCTTGGTGTGGCCGCCCCAAACAACCTGGAAAAGAATCCCATATCTGTCCTCCGAAATGTATTTTGTCTATTTTCAATCGTACACCAATAAATTTTATGTCGTTGCGAACCGCCGCTCTTTTACATCGGTGGTGAAGCAATCTCATTGGAAACATGGGATTGCTTCGGGCGGAACGCTTCGCGCACCACCCTCGCAATGACGTGAGATCATGGTCCCCAGCGGGGTTGATAATCGCAATAGTCATTGCTGGTTAAACGACGCAGGTCCGTGCCGTCAATCCGCATGATATAGATCTCGCAGCCGTGATCGTCACTGGGGTGATCAAAATATGCGGTGAACGCAATCCATTCACTATCCGGTGAGAAGGATGCGCCTTGAGAATTCCCACCTTGCGGCGAGACGATATGCGCGTTGCTTCCATCAGCAGTCATGAGATAGACTTCGTGCTCCCAGGGAGCACCGGAATAGGTCACAATATATTTTCCATCGGGTGACCAATCGCTCCGCCCGCGGATGGCAGGCAGGTCACTGACCTTATGCAGCCCCTTGCCATTGGCACGGACAGTAAACAACTGCACCGCCCCATCGCGGTTAGAGGCGAACAGGATTAATTTTCCATCCGGCGACCAGGTCGGGTCCCAACCGCTGAGGGCGGGGATATTGTTCGGGTCAGCTCCATTGCGTTCCATCAAAAAGAGTTGATTTTCATCAGAGTTTGGCCGCGCGCGTTTAAAAACGATGGATTCCCCATCCGGTGAGATCTCAGGCGCGTTCAGGTTGCCCAGCCGATTCGTCAATTGCACAACCGCGCCCGAGGCGATATTCATTTCATAAATTTCGTAGACATTCGATTCGCGGAAGGCAGCGTAGATCACGCTTCTTCCATCCGGAGAAAGGGACGGATAGTAATGCTGTTTTGAATCATCGGTTGTCAGGCGGCGAAAACCTGTCCCATCGGCGTTAATGATGCAGATCTGGTTGCCAGCCTGGACTTTAAATATCTGGCAGGTGTAAACGATCTTGCCTGTCGGCTGACCTGTGGATGCGGAAGTCGGCACGGTCAATGTGGAAGGGATCGGCGTGGGCAGAGTGACAGATGATAATGTGGGAGACTCGGTCGCCTCTCCAGACGGCGCGGCGGGACTGCCTGTCAGCGGGGTGGAAGCCGCCAGTGTGGCAAGCA
Source organism: Candidatus Villigracilis saccharophilus (assembly GCF_016711665.1). Lineage (NCBI taxonomy): Bacteria > Bacillati > Chloroflexota > Anaerolineae > Anaerolineales > Candidatus Villigracilaceae > Candidatus Villigracilis > Candidatus Villigracilis saccharophilus. The sequence continues at coordinate 75,001 of NZ_JADJSO010000021.1, read as the reverse complement.
GGTCAGAGGTCTGGGATTGAGGCGGATTTCCCAAAGTGCAGGCAAGCATAATGAGCAGGAATCCGCTCAAAAAAACGATGCGCTTATTCATTTTCTTCCTGAGTGGATTCAAGGTGGAACTCCTCCCCCGCGATGATCTTCGCTCCGGCGCTCCCGCACTGCGGACAGGAGATTTCCCGATCGAGCGGGTGATATTTGTGAAAACACGCCATGCACTGCTGTTCGGCGCGGACGAGTCGAATGGTCAGCGCGGCTTTTTCGAGCGGCGAATTATTTACAAGGGCTGACCACTCACCACGGATCTCTTCGGTCGTAAGTTGCGTGAGTTCACCGACTGCGATCTTGACCAACACAGGCTGACCTGGGCGTTTGAGGAGTTGGGTAACAATGGCGGATAAACGTGTTTTTGGCGATTTCGAAGAACTTAAATTTACTATCATCACAAAATTATATCAGGCCAAGCGGACAAAAAGTTCTCCACACTTTTGTTTATAAAATCCCGTCCATATGGACTGCCAAAACAAACAATAACTGGCACAAAAACCATCCTTTTTTCATCCTTCTGGGTAGTGTTTTTTTTATAAATTATGCTATGCTAACCGCAAATGGCCGTGTTAACTTACGACCTATCGCTTTGTTTAAGTACAATATGGCACAAAATAAGTGACAAGGGTAAAATAAAAAATAGTTATGCGCCGCGTCTTCATGTACCCGCCTGCATTCACAACCAAGCCAGCACTTCTTCCAGAATAAGCAAGCCAGGGCGGGATTTGAAAACGCTGTTCAATATTAAGTTATTAAACAGAGTGATCGTATGATCAAATCACAACCAGACAAAATCCAAAAAAAACATGCCCAAGCAATGGTTGAATTTGCATTAGCACTTCCAATCCTGCTAATTTTAGTTTTCGGTTTAATGGAAACCGGGCGGTTAATCTTTATTTACGCATCAACGGTTTCGGCAGCCCGTGAAGCAGTCCGCTATGGGTCGGCGATGGGAAGAAACGCAGATAATGTACCTTTATATCAGGATTGTGAGGGAATAAGGCGGGCAGCGCAAACCGTTGGTTTTATTAATAGTTTTGACGATGCAGACATTCAGATTACCTATGATGGCGGAATAGACGATGATACTGGTGCTGAAATACCGCTAAATCCAGCCAACCCCTCTTGCGGAAGTTTTTCCAGTGTAAAAAATGGAGATAGAATCAAAATCAGCGTCTCTACTCAGTGGGAACCGATCGTTTCCATCGTACCCTTGGAGCCGTTCACCATCACATCTACCAGCGAACGCACCATCATCGCATCCATTTCCATTTCTGCCCCCAAGATACTGACCAATGCTGAAAAAACAGCAACTGCTGTCGCAGCTCAAACAGCAACAGCTGCAGGTGTCCAGACTGCCACCGCCGCCGCAGCTCAAACAGCAACAGCTGCTGTCGCTCAAACAGAAATAGCGGCAGCCGCTCAAACAGCAACCCAGGTTTCAGTTAATTTAACCAGTACAGCGCTCGCGACACCGCAACAGATCATCTTAAGTGTTGCGGTCACCGATCCCATTACCAACCCAGCACCCCTAAAAGCAGGCGATCTAATCAGGTTTGATTACACAATAACGAATATCGGTTTTTTTCCGGTTACTGGAGTTTCAATTAAATCTGCCGGCGTTAACGGCGTAACCTTAGATGCGGCATGCGCTACCACCCTCATTGGAAAAAGTTCAATCACATGCAAAGGAATAAGATTTGTCTCACAAGGTGATATAGATACAGGCGCAGCGCTTACCAACACGTGGATCGCCAGCGCCGACTTTATATCTGATTCGAATGCGATCACAACGACTGTGAATATCACACAGACCAAAGGGTTATCCATCTTTTCAATTACCGGAACCGTCAACGGCAGCAATATCGATTATGTTTATAAAATCGTAAATGATGGGAATATCACCCTGAGCAACCTGTCAATCACGGATGATAAGGCAACCATTACCTGTGATTCAACAAGCCTGCCACCCAATGTTGCCCGCACTTGCAGCGGTTCGCATCCCGTGTCGCAGGCCGAAATTAACGCGGGCAGTGTCACAAATAGTGGCACGGCAAAAGCCCAATTTGGAGGAATTGATTACTTCAGCGCGCCAGCCGGCACCACGGTTGCCACAGGAAAGTTCACACTTACCGTGGCACAAAATAAAACAAATATCACACCAAGCGACCTTACCATCATCTATACATATACAATTACGAACACCGGTAATTTTGCGCTTTCCAAGCCTTACAATATTTCATCAACATTAAGTTCCTCTCCGCTCTTTACAGGCTCTGGCAGTTCGATTCCATCCACCCCGATCACCGCAAATTGCGCGAACGCCGCCGCGAGTATCAATCCCGGCCAATCCACTTCCTGCACCTATACTTATTCCTATGCTTCGTCAACAGGCTCCTCCACACTTTTTAATAATTCATTTACTGCCAGTATAGGCTCAATCACAGCATCATCTGTTACACCGACCTCCTTATCAGCCAATGCTTATTCCTGCACAGCAACCAACTTTGCCGTGGGTTCTCTCACTAAAACGGGCTCTCAAACAACCTGGGTAATCACCAACAAGGTTGGGATCGATATTCCCATTACTTCTGTGAAGATTGGATGGTCAAATGCCGGCTCAGGCAGTAATAATGTTCAATTGACCGCTTTATCAGTCAATAATTCCTCAACCCTAAATCTGGGGTCGACATTGCCAGCTACAACAAGCCCATATACATCCGGGACTGGCACTCTCAAAGGTAATGTGATCAGCCAAAGTGTAACCACCGTTACATTTACATTCTCGAAGAACAACCACTCTGCCTCAAACCCCGTGCTAAACATAGCCGCTCCTTATTCCACCTGTAGCCGGCCTTAATATATTTATGAAGACATTTGCAAAATTTACAAAAGAATCTCGCGGTCAAAGCTTGGTGGAACTTGCCATTAGCCTGACGGTTATCCTGCTCCTGTTACTTGGCGCGGTTGATTTTGGCATTGCGCTTTTCCAATATGTTGCGATTCGCGACGCTGCAGCAGAAGGCGCGATTTATGGTTCCTTTAAGCCAGATAAAGTAGACGGCATGAAATACCGCGCAATCGCAGCATCTTCGGATGTAATGACCCTGACTCTGGACAATGTGGGAGTCATCATAAACGGGTCAAATTGCCAGGGGTTATGATGCTTCCACACCGCCCAAGCCGAACTCAGTTACAGTATCAATCAATTACGACCACTTATTGATTTTCCCGATGGTTGGTTCCATGATAGGCACGAACAAAATCACGCTTAGGGCAAACGCTACCAATACCATACTTACTCCAAAGTGTAGTCCATAGATAAAATGAGGTAAAAATGACAAAGCATAATAAAACTTCCAAAACAGAACGCGGACAGGCACTGATCATCATCACATTCGCAATCATCGGCTTGATCGGATTGGTTGGTCTGGCAGTAGACGGAGGGATGGCATACTCAGATCACCGTCACGCTCAAAATGCGGCTGATTCAGCCGCCTATGCCGCCGCACTGGCGCATGTGAGCGACCCAACTCACAGCACGGATATAACACTAGCCGCAAAAAATATTGCTTTGAACAATGGTTACGACAGTGATCTCGTCAGTAATACGGTAACAATTACGACAACACCATCTGCAAGCGGATGCCCCGCAGCGACAGGACCCGGGGTAGAGAACCTAGACATAAGGGTCGAGATCGAATCCCATATAAACACCACCTTTGCAACAGTAGTGGGAATTCGCCAGATGACGAATAGAGTCTTCGCAACTGCCCGCGCTTGTGATATGAGCGGCGGCGGCCCATTTTATGCCGGCAGTTCCGTATTCGCAACAAAATTGGGAAATTGCGGGAACGGTCAGAAAGATAAAGCCCTATTTATCCAAGGAAGTTCAAAACTTCAAGTTTGGGGAGGGGATTTGGGCACCGCATCATTGGACGGGAATTGTATTGACTTTACAGGGGGCGAGGCTCAGTTGAAAAAGGCGGAATCGGGAACCGAGTGTGCAGATGTTATAACAGCCGCGCCGTCTTCAGAAAGCAGCGATGCAGATTGGAGTTCCCTTAAAGGTCAGGATGGCTGCGGTAAAAAAATATTCAACCAAACCATCGCTGCCCCACCTGCCGACCTTGGAATTACTTGTTCAAGCACTGCTGAGCCAGTATCCCTAGGCAGCAGCACTTTAAAACCAGGCAATTGGACAGGAGATTTTCCTCCTTCAGGAATTTCCACCCTTAATCCCGGTGTTTACTGCGTAACAGGGGATTTCAAGGTTAATAACAACGCCAAACTCACCGGAAATGGTGTTACCATTGTTTTAAAAACAGGGGAACTGAAGTGGAATGGTGGTGCGGAGGTTAAGTTGTCGGCTCCAACCAGCGGTGACACAAAGGGTTTATTAATCTACATGCCCCCGGGTAATTCAAGTGATCTTGATGTCAATGGAAACAGTAATGCAAAAATTACCGGAACTATTTTGGCACAAGATTCAAATTGCTATTTTGCTGGAAGCGGCCAACTCCAGAAACAAACACTTCAATTTATTTGTTACACTTGGGGAATGAATGGAAATGGACAGGCTGAGATCATGTATGACTCCAGTTTGTTTTATGGGCCATTAAATGACCCTGCGATCATCTTGATCCAATAATTCGCAGAATTATTTTTGAACCAATAGCGGCGCATCTTGATGATGCGCCGCTATTATTTTTCAAATGCAATTGGAAATCCACATACAATAATATCCGGTTATTTATCCTGAACCTTGATCGCCTGCTTTGAGATTTCAAAGGCGGCTTGTTTCAGCATAATACTGACCGTATCATTTGGGAATTTTAATCCGATGGGAGTATTTTGATTATTGGCAAGCGCAAAATTACCCATCATGTATGGAATGGTCAGCTTGATCTCAAAACCCAGGAAATTTTCCGCTTCGGCTTTGGTGAGACCTTCAAGCCCAACGGCACGGTTAAGGATCGGGAATAATTTATGCTTTTGAATACCCTGATCAAGCAGGTAGTTCCAGGCTTTTTTTGTCAGATGCACCGTACTCTGGTTCGTCCCCACGATCAGCACGATCAAATCCGCTTCATGAATGATGGGCAGGCTGATCTTCGACAGGGTGCGCCCCAGATCCACAAAGGTGTAATCATAGGTTTTCTTTAAGGCATAAAAGATACCCGAGATATTCTCCACCACCAAATGATTTGACATGGCCGGGTCCGGTGAGCCTGGCAGCAAATGCACCAACCATTGCGGCGGGACCAGCATTTTGCTTTGAAAATATCCGGGTGTCATCGCCTCAGCAGGCATTTCAGAAACCTTGATGATATTAAAATCCGTATCGTGCGCGCCCACGATCTCGGCAAGAGATCCCATCGGCAGTACCAAATCCACGACACCCACTGTGGAAGGATGGATCTGCTGCGCGACATTCATGGCGATATTAGCGCACAGGGATGAAGTCCCGATCCCGCCGTTCGCGCTCAGAAAAACGATGATCAACCCATCCTTTTTTTCAGGATGCTCGCGCTTCTTTTCCAACAAGATCTTGGGAATGGCATTGACCAGGGTCAGCGTCACCATGCCGGATTTGACATAATATTCCGCGCAGCCGGCCTGCATACATTCCTGCATCTCATCCGGAGTGGACTGACTGCTCAAAACAACGGCTGGTATCAGGGCGGTGGACGGCTTTTTCTGCAGCATCTCGATCAATTCTTTCGCCGCAAGATCGTCGAGGTTGGTATCAAAAATGATCAGATCCGGCTGCTCATGGGCCGCTTTCTCAACCCCATCCCTGCCGGTATCCGCATGGATGACCTGATAATTTTTTTTAATCAGCATTTGAGCCAGGAATTTTCGGCTGGTTTTATCCTTGTCGATCAACAGTATCTTTATATTATCCATTCTCATACCCTTTCTGAAAAAAAATGGGGCAGGTTTTCACCTTGCCCCTGGTCGGTTTAATTCTTTGTCAGCTTGAGCAGCTTATGGGATCGCCGTAACCACCCAGCGGGTCTCGGAATCCTTATTGACCAAGATCAGCAGCAGACTGGGCGTATTTCTATTCAAGGTGGAAATCTCATCAACCGGCACATTTTCTATTGAAAACACCTTGAATTTCAACGTATCCGTATTACTCATGGTCAACTCGATCACATCTCCGGATTTAAAGGAACGAACCACGGCTTCCAATTGCAAACTCCACGGCAGGGCCACCCATTTACATATTTCTGTGCCCTGCAGCCATTCAGCCCAGGTGGGAGACCATTTGTCATCCACCACCGTCCCTGTGACAAGGTTGAATGCCCAACCGCCTGGCAGAGTCACCCGGACCGGATACGGCAGATCCTGCGCGGGTACAGCAGGGGCGTTCGCGACCTGCGCCTTAATCACCATAAAGCCCAGGCTGAGCATGCCCGCGATAATGATCAGGCTGATCACGCCCAGTATCAAAGTCCGCTCAAACGGTTTCAGTCCTCTGACGAAAGACTTGAAACCTTGCCGCCAGGAAATGGCTTGCTTCTCACCCTCTGCAAGAAACGGCGCATCTTCGTAATTCTCCAACGCCACATCTCGAATAGCCTCAAACCTTTTGTTACTTTCCTCGGCATTTGGATCAACCTTTAAAACCTCAGCGCCACGAGATTTGATTTCCTCCAGCTGGGTCGGAGACTGCTCTGTGATGACTGGAGTCTCTCCAAATTCAGGAATAAAGGTTGTATTGTCCCAATCCATGGGAAGATCGGCATCGTCAACACGTTCCGCATCAGAGCCTGACATTGGAGTTGTTTCAGAACCTGATGCAGTTTCCTCCCAGGAAGATAAGGCGGCAATCTCATCAAAAAAATTTTGTACATCTTCAAAGACAGGCGCTTCTTCAACCTCCTCAGGTTGTGATCGATCCCGCTCCTGTTCAATGTTAGCCGCAGGATTAATCAAACGGGTGACGCGCTGAAAAATTCCCTTATCCGTTTTTTCCCTCTTTAAGCTATCTTCCTCAACCAGAGAACGACGGATATCCGCAAGCAGATCATCCTCAACGGAGTCGTTATCTTCGGTTTGCGAAGCCGTTTGATTCGGACGGTTTTGATCCTGATCGGATGGAAGAGGGTCCGGTCTGTGTTTTTGTTTGCGTTTAGAAAAAACACGTCCAGTTTCCGCGGAAGAATCCTGGTTTTCAGGTTCATCCGTGGGGTCGGACGGGGTTTGTTTATCACTCATATTCACTCCATGCCAGCAATTATCACTAAGGAAGCGTATTCGGGATTTCAGGAGACGCGAACACAAAATCTACCTGCACAACTCCATCTTCAGGCAGGCTGAATAACTTCTCACGATACAGACCCGGCAGGCTGGCGATAACCTTCAAGCCGGGCGGATAGCTGCTCATATCAAACAGAACCTCGCCTTTAATTGTCACGCCTGAGAGTTTCACCCCGTTTTCCAATGAAAGGTCCGCAGATATCCCATCCAATAATTCAATATTCTCAGGCAAGCCATTCCCATTGGAATCCAAATATACCCGCACCAGCACTTTGGCTTTGGAAGTGATCTGGGTGGGAATTGGGATCACGAACGGGGTGCGCGTGGGAAGATAAGTGGGAGCAACCTGCAACAGGCTGGAAGAATCCGAGTCAGCCAAATAAGTATCAAACGAAAGCAGGGTACCCCAAAAGCCATCCACGTATTCCCTGGCTCCTTTGCAATCCAGATTCTTAGAGGCTGAATCCCAATCCAACGACTCATTGTTCTTTCTGGTTAAAACCACCGCATCCCGCACGCAACTAAAGCCACTGTGATAAGCAGCCATGGTGTATTTCCACAGATCCTCATACTCAACATCAGGCTTGCCAGCCACATTCAAAAAATCAACCATTTCACAATTCGCGCGCAAAAGCTGCGCGATCAAGGGGATGCTTTCGTTCGCCCTTTCCAGATCTATACCATAGGCGCATTCCGGGCAATTGGCATCGACTGAATTAATAATCGCGCCACGCACCACCGCCTGAGAATATGGATCCAGGCTTAGGTATGGGATCGAACAATCGGAAAACACGGAGGAACAGATCTTATTATAAAAATCCGGACTCCGCCGCAGAAGCACGTCAATACCCAATTGATTAATTTGCCCCAACCCAATTTCATCAAGATAAAAACGCTGATTGGAAGGCCAATATTGCGATTCGTATTCAATTAATGATTTTAATATCCTGGGCGGTACCCCCACCTCCAGGCTGGTTGACCAAATCTTAAAATCATACTGGTTCTGCCACTCGGTCATGGCCGGTCCTGCGCGTTCAATGCCGCAGCCATTTGGAAAATCCAAATCCCCTCCCATGCCTCCGCCCGGGCAGTCCTGCGCATCCACGATCTTGTTGGTAATCAGCCGCGCCGCCAATAAATGCAGGGTCTTGTCTGTATTTAATTGAAAGGGGGATGCAGGGAACTTAAGCCACGACTGCAGGGTTTCATCTTTAACATTCCAGATATTCGAACACGAATCCCGATACACTGATAGTTGGCTCACGGAATCTATTGTGACAGTATACCCGCCGTCCCTGCTTTCCACCCGCACATGGGCGATGACCTCAGGGCTTTTTTTACCAGTGGCGCTGTAGGCGGTAAACCTGATCGTTGAACTATCCGTCAGGAACAATGCACAAGGGGAAGCGGTACACACAAATTCCCTCAAGTTTTCAATCCCTCTGATCTCAACACCAACGCCCGGTATCGCCTCGATGGCAGTCAAAACAACGTACGGCTGAGCCAGAAGGTCTGAAGGAGCATGGATAAAAGCTTTTAAATCATTGGCTGAATTCACTGCAGATAGTACAACAGGCGTAGTTACACCAACCGGTTCCACAAATAACGTGGCGGTTGGTGAAGGAGTTGGAAATAAAATGGGGGTTGGCTGCAAAACTGAAGGATCACCAACCACATAAACAGTGGCAGGAAAATCCCGGGAATGTTGTCCATCCAGTGACAAATCGCTCAGAAGAATACGCGCATCCACGCTGGAAATTCCAATCCACAGCATACCAAAAAAACTCACCCCAAGGATGAGAAAAAAAACAAACAGGGAGCGAACTGAAAAATATTTCAAGAACAATTCCTAAAATCACCGAATTGCCATTATTCGTAACATATTCACTTTTCTCCGCTGCCTGGCGCAATCCATACGAATTTAAAAAAAGATCAGCGGGTTATTTTTTGAGCAAGCAATCGTTTCGATCTTACTACGAATGAATGTTTTTATATCCTGAGCCAAAGGGCTCTGGCAAGACAGATATCAGTATTATTTTTTCTTCGCCGCAAGGCGATTGGTCACCCGTTTCCATGTCGCAGAGGGTATGGCAGGAGGAAGATTTGTATATGTCTTATCGCTTAAGGCATAAGCCATATCCTCAATTTTCACAGAAATGGGCAGTTCGGGGTTGCTCAGGATGAACGGCTCTCCAAAATTTATCGCCCGAATCACCTCCTCAGGGTCATAAGGAAGAGTGAATGAAATAGGAAAACCAAGCGCTTTTTCAAGCTGCGCCTGTTTAATACCACTATGATTGGAGATCATGTTCAGGACAATCTTGACCTTCGTCTCTGGAAAACCAAGTTTATCGTAAATATTTAATGCATTCGATGCGGCCCGTAACGACGACAACTCCGGCGCCATTAATAACAGGATATGTGTCGATGCATTTAATAATTGAATTGCATTATCAGAAAAATCATGCGGAGCGTCAGCAACAATAAATTCATTTTGTCCGATAAACTTCTCCAGCAATTTACTCCAGAACTCATTCGAATATGTATCCATTGCAATCGGCAGCTTGGACGCGGCCGCATAATAAATGCCGCTTTTGTGGAGAATGGCAAGGTCATCGGCAACGTTGGAATCCAAGTCCGCGATCGGGAGGTTTGCATAACTTTCCAGAGTGACCCGCGGAGAAGTATTTAACATCATGGCCACCTGCCCGGCAGTAATGACAGGGTCTATGATCAATGTCCGCCTCGACCATAGCTGATTCAAGGCCAGCCCAAGATTCACCGCCAAAGTTGAACAACCCACGCCACCCCTTAGGCTATGCACGGAAATCAGTGTTGTTTTTTTATCCTGGTCAGCTTCCAGTTTGCGTACATATTTGATGGCATTTCCGCGCCGCGCGAGGTTTCCGAGGCGGGCAATCAATTCTTCGAGGTTAAATGGTTTTACAAGGTAATCGTCCGCCCCTAAAGAAAAAGCCTTTAACTTATTGTCGATTTCATGTCTGCCGGTGATGACAAGAATCGGGATATGACCGAAGTCTGCAGTGGCGCGTAATCGTTCAATGATCTCAAAACCAGTCATATCTGGCAGCTGCAAATCAACAATGACCACTTCCGGACTCTTGGATGTAACAGCCGCCAGGCCCTCATTGCCAGTGCGGGCATATTCCAATTGGTAGCCGGACTTTTCCAAGTCCTTCACCATCATTTTATAGTACATTGACTCGTCGTCTATCAGTAATACTCGCATGGACGTTTCCCTAAATAATACGTTAATCGTTGGTTGTTTTTTCCAGGTAAGCCTGCACTTCTGAGCGCAGATTGTTTAAACTGATATCCATTTCGTCAAGTTTCTGGCTTGCGCGGTCAAATTGTCCCTCATTGACATACTGTTCAAGCTCAAAGGTCTTCCTTGAAAGTTCCATAAAACCAAAATTCGAACTCAGCCCTTTAAGCCGGTGCGCGTGACTGGAAAGTCTCTGCCAATTATTGGATTCCCAGGCGGTCAATAGTTCTTTAAATCTTTCAGAGAAGGATGAAACGAATTCTTTCAAGAGGATCTCATAATTTTCACGGTCACCACCAAAACGTTTTATCCCGCCTGCCACATCGAAGACGGGAAAATCTTCGGGCTGATCGCCAGCATGAGTGTCTGTTTTATTCATTTTTCGATTCGCGCAGGCTGTGATCATGCCTTGAAATTTTTTAATATCAATAGGTTTTGGGATGATATCATCCATACCGGCCTGCAGACACCTTCCATAGGCAGAATCAATTATAGCGGTCATTCCTATAATTAAAAGATGCTTTTCTCCCTTTTCCCATTCGCGGATTCGGCGGGTTGTCTCCAGGCCATCCATCTGGGGCATCTGGATATCCATGAAGACGAGATCAAAATCTTCTGATGTAATACTTTGAATGGCATCGATCCCATTGGATGCAAATTTGATGATGTGATTGGTATTCCTTAACATAATATTAATCATTCTCTGGTTAAGATCATCATCCTCAACGATCAATATATTCAATCTGGCTGCGACTGACCGCTCCGGATTGAATGGATCGCTGCCCTGATTTTGAATTCTCAATAGATCGGATGGCATCAGTTTTACTTATTCCTATTTTTAACAAATGAATACTTACATCGCATTAATTTTGAAAGATCGATGGACTCAATGAAAAACCAGCAGCGTCAAGATCTTGAGAAAACGAAGGACGCAGCCCCGTGGCGCGAAAAGCGCCTGTTATTTTTTTGTTTTCGTTCAAGCCGGCCGGATGGAAGTGGAACAGATCTGTCATGGTAACCACATCCCCCTCCATGCCCATTACTTCAGATATCTGTGTTACCTTGCGTGACCCATCGGGAAAGCGATTCAAATAAACGATCAAATCCAGCGCAGATGAAATTTGCCTGCGAATGGCGGGAATCGGCAGATCAAATCCAGCCGTCAACACCATAGTTTCAAGACGAGAGATCGTGTCGCGTGCGGAATTGGAATGTACAGTTGTCATGGAACCATCATGGCCTGTGTTCATAGCCTGGAGCATATCCAGCGCTTCCCCGCCACGAACCTCACCGACGATGATTCGGTCCGGGCGCATGCGCAGTGAATTTCGAACAAGGTCGCGCACGGTAACTTCTCCCTCTCCACGATAATCCGGTGGCTGCGCTTCGAGGGTAATCTTGTGAAACTGAAGCAATTTCAGTTCAGCGGAATCTTCAATGGTCACGATCCGTTCGCGGTCGGGAATGGAAGCGGCAAGAATATTCAACAGGGTGGTTTTGCCGGAACCGGTATTTCCAGCAACGACAATATTCAAACGGGCTTTGACGCAAATCGACAGGAATTCTGCCATTTGGGCGGTCAGAGACGACAATTGAATTAACTGGTCCAGCGTCAATTTATCCTTTAAGAAACGGCGAATTGTAATACAGGGGGAAAGAGGCGCAGCCGGCGGGATGACCGCATTGACACGCGAGCCATCTGGCAGGCGCGAATCAATGGCTGGATGTTTATGATTTACATACCGGCCCAGCGGATTGATGATATGGTTGATCGTAAACCGGATATGATCATTATTGTTGAATTTGGCATCTGTCAGGATCATTTCCCCATTTTTTTCGATATAAACTTGGTCCGAATCATTTACCATGATCTCATTTATCAGCGGGTCGTCAAAGAATTGAGCTATCGGGCCATAGCTTGCAATATATGAATATATTTCATCGATAAGGGCGTTTTCATCCGGTCTGGTTAGGGTCACCCTCAATTCCTTGACTGCATTTGAAATTATATTTCTTAATAGAAAAGGATATCTTTCCCCTACTGGGGGCTCAACTTCGAGCTTATCATAAATATTTTTGTATAGCGCAGTCCTGTCAAGCTCTTTAAGAGAGATGGTTTCGAGATTTGCAGAGTATTTTTTTGCCATGATCCTCCCAATTCACTTTTCCATTTAGTTAAATGTCGTTATTATAAAGGATTGTGAATATTAAAACAATCCAATCACGAAAGAGGGAATTTCGTACAGGAGTACCTCAGGCCGGTCTATAAGCCGCATTCTGTCCGGCAGATCGCTCTGCCTGGGCAAGTCATCTATCTGGGCAGCACGTCACCGCGCTGCTCGGTGCAGCCTACCCGGGGCTGTGCGGAGACGAGCAGTCTCCCATCGTCCATGGACGATTTCACCCCTGCTTGGCCTTGCTCCCGGCGGGGGTTACCTGGCCGCCTGCATTACTGCAAGCGCCGGTGGTCTCTTACACCACCTTTTCACCATCACCACCCCAAAAGGGGTGGCTGTTTGTTTCTGTGGCCCTATCCGGCGGGTTTCCCCGCCCCGGATGTTATCCGACGCCGTGCTCTATGGAGTGCGGACTTTCCTCGATCCTGACAACGCAGAACCGCAACTGCCCAACCAACCTGAGGTGGCTGCATCATACACGCTGGAGGGACGAGAGTCAACCTTGGCAGGCAGCAACTAGGCCCGAAAGGTGGACATTTCAAGAAAAGACATTAAAATAGAAATACTTTTCATATATTTTCAAAGGGAAACACTTGTGAGCAACCAGCCCGGAAAATTCGTAATTGGCCTGACAGGCAACATCGCTACGGGAAAAAGCGTGGTGCGGCGGATGTTTGAGCACCTTGGCGCATACACCATTGACGCGGACGCATTAACCCACCGTACATATGCCAAAGGCGCCCCGGGCTATCAACAGGTAATTGATAAATTTGGAAAGTGGCTTGTCAACAAAGACGGTGAAATTGACCGCAGTAAACTTGGCAACCTGGTTTTCAATGACCGTGACGCCATGCAGCAGCTGGAAGCCATCGTGCATCCGTTTATTCGCCAGGCAGTGGATATTCTTATGCAACGCGCACCCCAGCGGGTGATCGTGATCGAAGCGATCAAATTGCTCGAGGGCGATCTGCGCAAGATCTGCAACTCAATTTGGGTTACCAATGCCCCGCAGGAAGTTCAGATCGAACGATTGATCCGCAAGCGCGGATTTACACGTGAGCGCGCGCTTGAACGAATCCATATGCAATCGTCACAAAGCGCCAAGGTAGCGATCGCTAATATTGTCATTACGAACACAGGTTCCTATGACTATCTTTGGAGACAGGTAAGCGCGGCATGGAAAGAGGTTGTACCCGGCGCATCCAAGACAGAGCCTGAACCCGTTGTCAAAAAACAGGGTACGACAGGCGCTGACTTTTCAGCCAAACGCGGCACGCCAAAAAATTCATCAGCCATAGCAGATTTTGTCACACGGTTAAGTAAGGGAAAACAAAAGATGACCGCCGAAAACGTGATGGAAGATTTCGGCGATAAAGCCTATATGCTCCTTCACCTGGACGGAAGTTTGGTCGGACTGGCAGGCTGGCAGGTGGAAAATCTTGTCACACGCACGACCGACATATTCCTTGAGGAGAATTTAAACAAACAAAAAGCGCTAGAGACTTTGGTTAAGGAAGTCGAGCGCGCTTCCAGTGAACTACAGAGCGAGGCATCGCTTGTCTTTCCAACAGGAGAGCTTGGGTCACAGGAATCACTCTGGAAACAACTTGGATACGAACGACGCACTCCTGAAACATTAGGTGTGCAAGCCTGGAAAGATGCAGCAAACGAATCGATGCCTTTAGGCGGATCATTTCTTTTTAAGCGATTGCGTCAGGACCGCGTCTTGCGCCCCATATAAGGATCAGGTATAGGTATCAGGTAATTAGGTTTGCCTTGTTCCTGATTACCCCCTTGATCCTACCACCCTGAACCGTGACAGAATTCCTCAACAACCTCTTTTTCATATTTCAACGCATTAGCTGGCTGAGCGTATTTGATATTTTGCTCGTCACGCTGATCTTTTTTGGGTTGTTATATTCCCTGCGTGATACCCAGGCGATGGCATTGCTGCGGGGTATGATCCTGCTCTTCGTCGGCATCATTCTGTTGACCAGTCTGGTGGATCTGCCTGCTTTTTCATGGTTCGCGCAGAATTCCCTGCCGGCCTTGTTGCTTTCCATCCCGGTCATTTTCGCCCCGGAAATCAGGCGGACTTTGGAACGCATCGGACGGGCTGGGAATGTATGGCAGTTCAAAGCGAAACCGTCTGATCTTGCCCTTGAGCAGACCATTCACGCAGTAGTTAGCGCAGCCGCAAGGTTATCCGCCCGCGAGCATGGCGCATTGATCATCCTGCAAAGGCTGGACAGTCTGGAAGAATACATTCAAAGCGGCGTGCAAATGAACGCGCGTGTCACACCGGAATTATTATTGCAGATATTTTATCCGAACACGCCTTTGCATGACGGCGCGGTGATCATTGTAGGATCACAGATCACAGCCGCGGCATGTGTGCTGCCTCTCTCAGCCAGCGGAATTTTGAACCGCTCGCCTGAACGCCAAATGGGACTGCGGCACCGCGCAGCGCTGGGCACCTCTGAAACCAGCGATGCCATCGCGCTGGTTGTCTCTGAGGAAACCGGCGCCATCTCCATTGCACATGCGGGTAGAATGTTAAGACGGCTTGACCCAGACCGCCTGGAAAATATCCTGACCGCGTTCTTCCGCCCGAATGGCAAGGCCGAAAAACTCAATCCATTTGAAAGAATATTCCCGGGTTTATTTCCCCGCAAAGAAGATAAATAATGCTGCATTGGATCAATAGAAATTACCGCACTTTTTTATGGGCGTTCGCGCTGGCAATGGCGGTATGGGTATCCGCAGTCACATCCGCGGACCCGGACGAGACCCGCGTACTGACAAACCCCGTGCCATTGCAGATCGTTGGTCAAGACCCCGGACTGATCCTCAACGATGAGATCCCAACAGCGGTGGAAGTGACTCTGCGCGCGCCGCGCTCCGTTTGGAGTTTGATCGAAGCGGACCCGCAGATCGTGCAGGCGATCCTGGATCTTTCAGGGTTAAGCTCAGGGGTCCATGAACTTGACCTGCAAATTCAAGTGGATGTCCGCCCGGTAAAGATCGAAAGCGTTACACCGCGTACGATCACCTGCACATTGGAACAGCTTGCAACGCAAACTCTGCCTGTAGAGCTAAGCATGAGCGGTGAAGCCGCCATCGGATATCAGGTAGGCGAGATCACCATCGACCCGCTGAAGATCGCAATGGCCGGCGCGCAATCTCAGGTCCAGAAAGTACAGCGCGCACGGGTATCTGTCAACTTGAGCGGTCTACGCGAAAATTTCGATCAGATTATCCCAGTGGAAATCCTCGATCAAAACGGTTTGCCAGTGGATGGGATCACAATATCACCGGAATTGGTTCGTGTGAGCATGCCGGTCAGTCAGCAGGGTGGATATCGTGATGTTGCTGTAAAAGTGATCGTAACCGGCCGTGTCGCGAGCGGCTACCGTCTGACGGACATTTCTGTTTTTCCACCTATTGTGACCGTGTTCGCAGGCAACACCCAGCTTGTCAACGCTTTACCCGGCGTGGTGGAAACCCAGCCGCTCGACCTGCAGAATGCGCAGGAGGATATCAATACAAGGCTGGCACTTAATTTGCCTGAGGGCATTTCCATCGTTGGAGATCAAACCGTCCTCATTCAGGCTGGAATCTCTCCGATCGAAAGCAGTGTTACACTGGCCGGTGAACGTGTAGAGATCATCGGTCTTGGCAGCGGGCTGACCGCGCAGGTATCACCGACAACAGTGGATGTGATCGTCTCCGGTCCCCTGCCTTTACTGGATACGCTCACCCGTCAGGATGTGCGCGTGACCGTGGACTTGAGCGGGCTGGGTGTCGGCACACATCAGATCACTCCCAGAGTGGAAGTACTGATCTCAAATGTTGTTGTAGAATCCATATTACCGAATACAATAGAAGTTGTCATCTCCCCCATCGGCATTCCCACCATTACTGTCACGCCGACGCCTTGATCGTTAATCAGGTCTCGATACATCCTTCGAAAAACGTCGGAACTACCTGACCACCAAATATAAATTGGAAATAAATATAAAATGAAACCTATCGTAGCCCTTGTAGGCCGACCGAATGTCGGTAAATCCACGTTATTCAACCGTTTTGCCGGCGAGCGCATCGCCATTGTAGATGATGTAGCCGGCACCACCCGCGACCGTATGTTCGGCGAAGCCGAATGGAATGGACGCAAATTCAGCATCATTGATACCGGCGGGATCGACCCAACTCATGGCGGCAAAACCCCGCTCTCAGTCGGCTCTGTCGATTTTATTGATGATATCCGCAGGCAGGCAACGGTCGCCATCCAGGAAGCAGATGCGGTTCTATTCATCAATGATGGCGAGACCGGCGTAACCGAACCAGACCGTGAAGTGGCTGAGATCCTGCGCCGCTCACAAAAGAAGTTAGCGGACGGCACGTTCTGGCCGCCGATCTTTGTCGTTGTCAATAAATGCGAATCGCAGGAACGACGCGATTCTTCGAGCGAATTCTATGAATTAGGATTAGGCGACCCGTTCGCCATCTCAGCCATCCATGGCACAAGCACCGGTGATATTCTCGATGCGCTTGTTGCAACCTTCCCTCCATCAGACGTCGAAGAAGAAGATGACAGCATCAAGATCGCCATTGTTGGAAAACCGAACGCGGGCAAGTCCAGCCTATTGAATAAATTGGTCGGCGAGGAACGCGTGATCGTCAGCCCCATCGCCGGAACGACCCGCGATTCAATCGACACAAAGATCGAATTCGGCGGCTTAAATGTTACATTGATCGATACAGCGGGCATCCGTAAGCGTGGAAAGATCGATCATGGTGTGGAGCAGTACAGTGTCTTGCGGGCATTCAAATCCATTGAGCGGGCTGACGTGGCCTTGTTGATGATCGACGCCACAACTGGCATCACCGCGCAGGATGCTCACATTGCCGGATATATTCTGGACGAATGGAAATCATGCGTGGTACTGGTCAATAAATGGGATGCCATTGAAAAAAACAATGAGACCATGGATGAATACACCGACAAGATCCGTCGGGAGTTAAATTTTATGTCCTATGTTCCCATTTTGTTCATTTCCGCCAAGACCGGTCAACGCATGGAACAGGTCCTGCCAATGGCGCTGCAGGTCCAGGAAGAACGCCTGGCACGGCTGACCACCTCCACACTAAACGAGATCATTCATAAAGCGCAGGATGCCCATCCGCATCCCACACACGCCGGGCGCGCGCTCAAAATGTATTATGCCACGCAGGTTCGCTCTGACCCGCCGACCTTCATGATCTATGTCAATGAACCAAAGTTAATGCACTTCACTTATATTCGATACTTGGAGAATCAGATCCGCGCGGAATATAGCTTTTTAGGAACTCCAATCCGCATCGTAACAAAAGGACGCAGGGAATAAGGGGATGGCGAAAAAAATATCTCTTATCCTGGGTGACACCCTCACATTAGCCATCGTTACGTTCATCGGCTTCGCTACTCATGGCGAAGCTGATGTCTCTTATTTATCGCGCATGGCAGCGTCCTTCTTTCCACTCATTCTCGCCTGGTTTCTCATCGCCCCGTGGCTCGGTCTATTCGACGAAGGTGTAACAGTAAACTATAAATTGCTCTGGCGGATATTCCCCGCAATGGTATTTGTCTCACCGCTGGCTGTGATCTTGCGCGCAGTTGCATTACACAGCGCGGCACAACCCCTTTTTGCGCTGATCTTCGGGCTGACCAACGCCCTGGGCATATTGGTTTGGAGAGTTATTTATCTTTTCATTGCAAGAAGGTAAAATACCCATCTATGGACGAAACTGCGCTCATACATTCCGCACAAAACGGTGATCTTGATTCGTTCAATACACTCATCCTGCATTATCAAGATTCTGTTTTTAATACCGCGCTTCGAATCATGGGCGACGAAGACCTTGCCCAGGATGCAGCCCAGGAAGCATTCATCTCCGCGTTTCGGAGCATCTCCACATTTCGCGGCGGATCATTCAAAGCCTGGTTGATGCGTATGGTCACAAACGCCTGCTACGATGAATTCCGCCGTCAAAAACGGCGACCCACAACCCCGCTTGAACCTGATACGGCGGACGGCGAGGAAATGGATTCTCCGAAATGGCTGGCAGACCCCAACATGACTCCAGCAGAACGATCCGAAGCCGATGAATTGGAACACGCCATACAACATTGCCTCGATGCGCTCCCAACCGATTTCCGCACAGTGGTTGTGTTGGCTGATATTCAAGGCATGGATTACAGCGAAGTGGCAACCGCCTCAAAGGTTCCACTTGGAACCATCAAGAGTCGGCTTGCGCGCGCGCGCCTGAGATTGCGTGAATGCCTGCGCGGTTTCGAGGAACTTTTACCTTCTTCATTTCGTCTGCAAGAGGAAGGCAACTTATGAAAAATTTCCGCGATATCGAACAACTCTCCGCTTATCTGGATGGACAACTCAGTTCATCTGATTCTGTGCGAATTGAGTCACGCATCTCTGCCGACCCCGAACTTGCTTCCACACTACATGACCTTCGCTCCGCCCGCGGCATTCTCCGAAAACTGCCCGCGCGCAAAGCGCCGCGCAACTTCACATTGACCCGCAAAATGGTCGGCTTGAAACCGCCATTGCCGCGCACATTTTCATTCTTTCGTTTCTCAACTGCGTTCGCTACATTTTTATTAATGCTGACATTCGCGGCGAATTCAATATTACCGCGCGTGAGCTTTGGCGCCGCGGCTCCCATGGCTGCCCAGGAAGGGTATGGGATCGGCGGTGGCGGCAGCGGCGGTGGATGCGAAGAGCCGTGTCTTCCAGCTTTGGTCGCCCCTGAAGCCGCCGCGACTGAAGCTCCGTCCATGGCAATGGAAGCGTTGCCAACGGAGGGACTCCCCTCTGCAAGCGAGGATGCGGCCCGGGTTGGGGAAACAGCCATAACAGCGACACCTGCTGCCAAAGAGGCAGGCAATGCAGCAGCACCGCAGGATCAGGATCAGCCTGGAGTTA
Source organism: Candidatus Villigracilis saccharophilus (assembly GCF_016711665.1). NCBI lineage: Bacteria > Bacillati > Chloroflexota > Anaerolineae > Anaerolineales > Candidatus Villigracilaceae > Candidatus Villigracilis > Candidatus Villigracilis saccharophilus. Next base: position 55,241 of record NZ_JADJSO010000021.1, on the reverse strand, counting down.
AGAGTGAAGCGCTGATCCCCGCGTCATGGCAGCTTGGTCTATTGATCATCGGCCTGCTTAGCGCATTGACTATGTTCGCTTTGCGTCAATCTGCGATCCAAAAGTGGAAATAAATCCAAGTAAAAAATAATGGCAAGAAACGAGAATTTTAAGTTCTGTCCGCGTTGCGGGGCGGAAGTGGCGCACGAAGACAAGTATGGGATGGTGCGCCCAGTCTGTCCGCAGTGCGGGTGGATCCATTTTGTCGACCCAAAGGTTGCCGCGGCTGTCCTTATTGAGTGGGATGGCCGCGTTCTGCTTGTGCGGCGCACGAACGAGCCATTTCGCGGAATGTGGACCTTGCCGGCTGGTTTTGTAAATGGCGGTGAAGACCCCGCTGAAGCGGCCGCGCGTGAATGTTTGGAGGAGACGGGTCTGACCGTGCGTGTGACCCATGTTCTGGATGTGATCGCGGGACGGGAACATAATCGCGGTGCGGATTTTATTATCGTGTATCAGGCTGAAGTAATCAGCGGAGCACTGCTGGCAGCCGATGATGCCGACGCCGCGGAGTGGTTCGCGCGTGAAGCGCTGCCGCCTTTGGCGTTCAAGGCCACTCAAAGAATCCTGGCGGGAAATTAATTAGACATTGCAGTTATTTGTCAATATCACCAAAGTACTTTCGCATTGTTGGTTTCTAGAGTATCCTTGCGAAAATTTTTCAAACCCATACAAGGAGATTTAAGTCATGAAATCGCAATACCGCATGTTATTTGCTTTTGTTGTTTTCCTGGTGGCGATTGGCTGCGTATGCAGTACGACTGGCACCCCCACGCCCGCGCCAGTGCCAACTGACAAGCCAACCTCCATTCCAGTCCCAACCAAGGAATCCATATCCCTACCCACCGCCGCGCCGCAGCCCATTGATACGCCTGTCCCAAACAGCGGGGGGACCAGTTCTGATATCCTGACCTTTACAGATCAGAATGACCTGCTGGCTTTTGACCTGCCCGGTGACTGGACTTATGAACACACCGAACTGGGAGACCAGGTGTATTCGGATGCCGATGCGTACAGCGATCTATTTACATCTCCGGATGGCGCTGCCAGTATTGAAAGTCTGGTCATTTTTGCCGCGACCTCCCTGGATAATTCAACAAGCGCTGCCGCCGCATTAGACCTGTTACACAGGTTCTACAGTACGACAGGCAAGGTTGGCGATATCCGCATCTCCAGCGACCAGATCATGCAGGATGGATCGGAGCGTTTTGAGTGGACATCCAAAGGCGGCGATTATTCCGGCAGAACCTACTTCGAACTGCGTGGGAACAACCGAAAAACCTATTTGATGTTCACCGCCTGGTGGGTCAACGATGTGGATCAATCCACATTAGATGTGATTGACAACGCGATTAACTCCTACTACGTTCCCTAGCATATTTTTCAAAAAAGTGACTGGAGAGATCCAGTCACTTTTAATTTCTGTCTGGCCATTAATCACCATTTCCCCGGTCAAGTTTTCAAACACAGTTAAGAGCGATTTATTATGAGATCACAGACTTGTATTCCATTTGTAATCGTCGTTTTATTGTCCATCCTGAGTTCATCTTGTACCGCAAAAAGCGCGCCTACCGAAGCGCCCACCGCAGCGGCAACCATGGACGTCCCTGCCAGCACACCACAGGTAACGGATACGCCCATCCCAACCAGCGGCGGTTCGGAAATTACCATGTTCGTGGACCAGAACAACCTGTTCGCTATTGATCTACCCTCAAACTGGACTCGCGCAACCGAAGCGCAATCTGACCATTACACCGACACGTTCACATCCCCGGACGGCTCGGCAAAGATCGAGAGCCTGATCTATAACGATGGACAACCTTTCGAAGAAGCCAAGAACAAGGATTTCGCGCTTTACCTGCTGAACACCTACTATAGTTCCACGGGCAGGGCTGGCGATATCATTATCAACAGTGACCAGATGATGGAGAACGGTACGCAGCGTAATGAATGGAACTCAAAAAGCGGTGGGTACTCTGGCGTATCCTTCTTCGAACTGCGCGGAGATGACAAGGCGACCTTCCTGATGTTCACTGCTCAATGGAAGGATGGAACTGAGCAGGCAACGCTGGATATAGTTAATCAGATCATTGCGACGTTTAAAGCCCCGTAAGTAATTTGATAAAAAGTGACTGGCGAAATCCAGTCACTTTTTATATGCTACAATAATTTTATGCTTGATACTCGTCCCTCCCCTATCGCAGGCAGATGGTACGAAGCAAATCCCAAAACACTTGCCGCATCCATTGACTCGTACCTGAATAACGCCCAGCTTCCCGAACTCAACGGGGAAGTTATCGCTGTCATTGCTCCTCATGCGGGACACATCTACTCAGGGCATGTGGCAGGCTACGCATTTGCGGCGCTGCGCGGAATACAGCCAGATCTGGTCGTCATCCTTTCTCCATATCACAATTATTCTCCCCATCCATTCCTTGTCACAGCGCATCAGGCGTATGCCACGCCTTTGGGTGAGATTGAAGTAGACCGATCCGCGCTGGCAGAATTACAAACTGAACTTGGACTTCCCATTACAGCCATTACCAAAGACCAAGAACATTCGCTTGAAATTGAACTTCCCTTTTTACAGCGAGCGTTAAAAAACGAATTTAAACTGCTGCCGATCATGGTGCGTGCTGAGTCACCAAAGATCGCAAAAAATTTTGGTGATGCGCTTGCAAACGTTCTTAAAAACAAAAAAGCCCTCATCGTCGCATCCACAGATCTATCCCATTTCTACGATTCAAAGACCGCAGCCATTCTCGACCACGAAATGTTGAAGCGCTTCGAATCCTTCGACCCCGATTCCATTTTTGAAGCCGAGCAAACAGAAAAAGGATTTGCCTGCGGTCACGCGGCAGTCGCATCCATGCTCTGGGCGGCAAAGTCACTCGGCGCAGACAAAGTGCAAACGCTAAAATATGCCACCTCTGGCGACATCACAGGCGATCACACTTCCGTTGTTGGTTACGGCGCGGCAGTTGTCTTGAAGAAGATATAATCATCTTATGTTCGCCCGCATCGCAGTCAACGTCCCCACCATTACAAACCTATACGACTACTCCATTCCGCCCGAACTCGCGCGTGTGCAGGCGGGCTGTCTTGTCACCGCGCCATTTGGAAATCAGATCGTGCAGGGTGTGATCGTGGATTTGTTGGACTCTCCCTCCGTGGAGAATCCCAAGGCGATCATTGACCTGCTCGACCCTGCCCCCGTTCTGACTCCGCCCCAGCTTGCTCTGGCGATTCGATTGGCAGAATCAACGCTCAGTCCGCTCGCGTCCATCGTCAGCCTCATGCTGCCGACAGGGTTATCTCAGCAGGCAGATGTCACCTACGAATTACGCAACCCGAATTATGAAGACAAAACGCATGCCATCACAACCCGCCTGCTGAATTTACTAAAGGAACGCGGCATATTGCGCGGCCGTCAAATCGATTCCCATTTTGCGAGAATTGATTGGCGCAGAACCGCACAGGTGCTTGTTAAGAAAGGCATCCTTTCAACAAAGCATGTTCTTCCCGCGCCTCGGGTCAGACCAAAATTTGTACGCGTTGCCCAGCTTGCAGTTCCGCCCGCAGAAGCGCAGGAGCAAATGCCGAGCCTCGGAACAAAACAAACTTTGGCGCGCCGTCAGGCCGCGTTAAAATTTTTAATTCAACAACCCGATGCAATCAACCTTTCATGGGTCTATGCTGAAACAGGCTGCAAACTCGCAGACCTCCAAGAGCTTGAAGAGCGTGGACTGATCCGCTTGTTCGAAAGCGAGATATTTCGAGACTCCCTGGAAGGGATCGGCAGACAGATCAACAAGGAAACAAGTAGACAAGTACTTGAACTTACACCCGAGCAATCCGTTGCACTTGAAAACATTTTGAATGCACAGCCTGTCGCGACTTTTCTTCTGTACGGTATCACAGGCTCAGGCAAAACTGAAATTTACTTGCGAGCCGCAGAGGAAGCGGTCAAACACGACAAACAGGTGATCATCCTTGTGCCGGAGATCGCGTTGACTCCGCAGGCGGTGCGCCGTTTTCTTTCACGCTTCCCCGGGCAGGTGGGGATCGTCCACTCAAAATTATCCGAAGGTGAAAGATACGATACCTGGCGGCGCGCGCGTTCCGGGAAATTAAAAGTCATCATCGGTGCTCGTTCTGCCTTGTTCACACCCCTGCCCAATGTCGGCTTGATCGTTGTGGATGAATGTCACGATGGCTCATACTATCAATCCGATATCCAGCCTTCCTATCACGCCGTGACCGCCGCGCAGGAATACGCGCGGCTATGCGGCGCAGTGTGTGTGTTGGGATCTGCCACACCCACCATCGAGCAAAGATTCAATGCTGAGAACAAACAATCCATTAAGTTAGAGCTCCCCCGCCGTATCGTTGAAACTGGTCTGCCGCCCGTTCAGGTTGTGGACATGCGCGAGGAACTCAAGACAGGTAATCGCGGAATCTTCTCGCGTGTGCTGGCAGAGTCCCTGGCCGAAACCGTTTCGCGCGGCGAGCAAGCCATCCTCTTTCTGAATCGGCGCGGAACGGCCACGTATATTTTTTGTCGTGATTGCGGCCATGTTTTGAAGTGTCCCAATTGCGAAACACCGCTGACTTTACATGCCGAAAATAAAGTGCATTTGCTCTGCCACCATTGCGGATATACGCGCCAGAGACCGAAGACCTGTCCGAATTGCAACAGCATCCAGATCCGCGAATACGGGCTCGGCAGTGAAAAAGTGGAAGCCGATGTGCAAGCCATGTACCCCAATATCCGCACCCTGCGCTGGGATTGGGATACCACCCGCCAAAAAGACGCGCACGAAATGATCCTGACTCATTTTTCCAACCACCAGGCGGATGTGCTGGTTGGGACTCAAATGCTCGCCAAAGGACTCGACCTGCCCCTGGTGACTTTGGTCGGTATCGTGCTGGCAGATGTGGGACTGAATCTACCCGATCCATTTGCAAGCGAAAGAGTATTCCAAACGCTGACGCAGGTCGCAGGCCGCGCGGGGCGCTCCACATTGGGCGGCAAGGTCATCATGCAGACCTTCATGCCCGAACATTACGCAATCCAATTCGCGGCACAGCATGATGTGGATGGCTTTTATCTGCGCGAGTTGGAGTATCGCAAACAGCTGGGATATCCGCCATACACAAGACTGGCGCGGCTGGAGTATCGCCACGCTGACCCTGTCAAAGCGGAGGAAGAGTCAAAGAAAACAGCGGACAAGCTCAAGGTCAAAATCGAAGCGGAACGCCGTCATCAAACAGAATTGATCGGACCCGTTCCCTCGTTCTTCTCGAAAGTGGATGACCTGTATCGCTGGCAGATCGTGGTGCGCAGCCCCGATCCTGTTTCATTGCTGCGGGATATAAAATTAACAGATTGGCGAATTGAGATTGACCCAATAAGTTTGCTATAATCTGCGCATCTTTTACAGGAGTGTGAATTATGGAAAGTTTTTCCCGCGGTTGGTCTTTTCTTCAACAAGCCTGGGGCATGGCATTCAAGGACAAGGATCTGCTCAAGCCCTCGGTCTATGCGCTCGTGGTTGGGATGATCGTTTCAGTGATCGGGATCATCCCTCTGGCGATCGCATATTTTATTTTTGGCGGCTCGCAGGCAGGGAATTTTGTTCTCTTCATCCTGGGCGGCATTTTGGTTTTTGCGCAATTCGTGGTCACCTATGTTTTTTCAGGCATGACCGTGTACCTGATCTACGGGTATCTCTCTGAAGGCGATGGCCGCATGGACAAAGCCTGGGCGATCGTCCAGCGCGACTTCTTTGATATTCTCACATTGGCGGCGGCATCCACCGCTGTGAACATGTTAAAGAGCGCGGCCCAGCGTAACCGCAAGAATAGCGTTGTTTCAGGTCTGATGCGCTCGGCGACGAGTCTGCTCGAAACTTTGTGGACAGAAGCAGCCTATTTGATCCTGCCTGCCATGGTGATCGATGATCTAAATCTTAAGAACAGTCTGCAGCGTGTATGGAATATCACCAAACAGAATCTCCTGTTGATCGGTATCAGCACGGTCGGTGTGCGCTGGGTGACAGGCTTGATCAGTTTTGTATTCAGCGCGATCGGATTTGCGATCGCTTTTGTGATCGGCGGAGGATTGGGATTTGTCTCCGGCGGCAATACGGCAATTTCAGTTATTGGGATCGTGATCGGCGCTTTGGTCTTTTTTACATTCGTGATGGTGGCGAGTATTTTCAGTTCCTATACCAACACGGCATATCATACCTGCCTGTATATCTGGGCGCGTGATGTCGAAACCGCCAAAGCACAGGGCAGTTCTGTGCCGGTGAGTGCTCCCGCTCCATTGGCCGCGGCTTTAGCGTAATAAAATAATGTCATTGCGAGGAGCGTTGTTGCTCTTTGCGACGAAGCAATCTCCAACGTGATACGAGATTGCTTCGTCGGGAAAAGTATTCTCCTCGCAATGACAGAAAAAAAGGATTTCCATGCAACCTGCTGAACCTCGCCGAGAAATGATCACATGGCAGGAAGTGGATAAGTTAATTGATTATCTGCTTCCCCAATTTCACCGTGAATTTACCGCCATGGTAATGATTACACGCGGAGGCATCATTCCCGGCGGAATGCTGGCCGACGCGATGAACATTACCCACATCCTGACCGCCGCGGTAGATTTCCCAGCACAATCCAAGAGCCAAAAATCGAGCCTGATGGTCTGGCCGGAGTTCATTCAATTCCCTGCAGAGGATAAAGTGCGCGGCAGACCGACCTTGATCGTTGATGATGTTTGGGGTTCGGGGCGGACCATCACCGCAGTCAAGAATCGTGTTTCTGCCGCAGGTGGATTCGCCGAAACCTGCGTTCTGCACTTCAATCCCTATCGCAATCTATTTGGCAGCGCGCGCCCTGATTATTATGCCGCTGTGACGGATGGATATATCGTGTATCCCTGGGAAGTGAATCGCGGCACGGATCAGGTACTGCTCGGCGAAGTATAAACACATCATGAAAACGGTTGAAACAAAATTTGAAGAGCGCATCAAAACATTGAGGGGAAATCAATATTTTGACGAGCTTCCAGACAAGCTTTTGAAGGAAATTTCAGAACACATGAACATGCGTGAGTATCCACGTGGAGATGTTTTGTTCTGGGAAGGCGACCCTGCCAACGGGATGTACATCATGGAACAGGGCAGCGCCAAGATATTTCGCAGCTCTCCGCAGGGACGGCAGTATATTGTCCGCATTTTGCAGGAGCGCGATACCTTTGCAGAAGTACCGGCCTTTGATGGCGGAATGCATCCCGTCAACGTGGAAGCGCTGGAAACCTGCCGCGTTTGGGAAATTGACGGCGAGACGCTTCGGGAACTTGTCAATTTTTACCCGGCGTTCGCCCAAAAAATTATAAGAAATTACAGTCAAATGCTGCGCGGCATGGTGCGCATGGTAAGTGAGATGGCGTTCTATCAGGTAACCCATCGCCTGGCGCGTTTGATCGAGAGTATGCCTCAGGACAAATCCGCGCCGCATTGGACACAGGAACAACTCGCCGCGCAGTTGGGGACTGTCCGCGAAGTGGTGGCGCGTTCGCTGAAGGAGTTGGAACGCAGCGGCGCGATCAAAATGGAAGACCGCCGCATTCTCATTGCCGATAAAGAGATCTTTCAACAATGGGTACAACCCAACAATTAAAAGAGAGCCATGAAAATTCATGGCTCTCTTTTTGGGTCAAGCAGATTTACCTCAGCACTTCAAGATTGGATACTGAAAGACTGAGCTCGTCATCAGCGGCGGCTTTGATATAGTCAAAATATATCTCAGCGGGAAAGCCGCGGGTGGAGTCATATGTCACAGTGACTTCTTCTGCGTCGCCCGCCAGACCAGCTTCCAGTTCAGAAAAGAGGCGTTCGATCGTGGCGTGTTGAGAGAATAGCTCATAGTTTGGATCAGTCTCAGCGACCAGAGTCCCATCAGGATAGGTCATCGAAATAACTTCGCCATTCTGCACTTCAACAGTGATCGGCATTTTATCGCTGAAGACACAGAAGCATCCGATGTGCAGTGAAAAACGATAATGGGTAACGCCAGAGTCCTGCCAGGTTTGGCGGTTGCGGTCAAGTTCGGATGGCGCGGCAGCAGAACAAGCCGTGAGGATAACAATAAGGGTGAGTAGAATTAACTTTTTCATTTTAGCTCCTTGCTCAAAATAACGAAATATGAGTACAAAAAGTTCCCAGTTGACCCTGCCTTCCAAACAAAAACTCCCCGCCAATTGACGGGGAGTTGATCTTGATGAAATGAATTTACGGGGTCGGCGTCACATAATACGCGCCCGTATTAAGCAGGCTGGTATCGCCAATGGACTGCGCCGCGAGCATTTGCGCCTGTCGCGCGCGGTTGGTGGCGTCGGCCAAAGTCTTCAAGGCATATTCGGGATTATGGAAGCCAGTGCTATTTTCAGCAGAGACAATATCCCACATGTACTGCGCTTCGCGGTGAAGTTTGCGCGCTTCATCGAGCAATGCGGCGTCGGCATTGCCAGCGGCGACCGCGGCTTTGATGGCTGTGACCGCATCAATGATCGCATCCTCAGTGGAGATCTTTGTGGTGGCGACTTGTTCTTGAATAATGTTCACACGGTCAATTACATATTCAGTATCGGTGTGACATTGACCGCAGGATTCTTCCGGGTTGAGCAATGGGCTATGCACATCATGCGAGGAATACTTCGTCGCGCCGTCACGGGTGTATGGCATGTGACAATCTGCGCAGGAGACACCCGCATTATAGTGAGTGGAACCAGCGGTGAAGAATTCATATTCAGGATGCTGGGCTTTGAGCATGGGTGTATCGGTTTCAGGATAGACCCAATCTTTGAATCCAATTCTTCGTAATAGGTAAGGATTTCTTCAACCTTTGTGCCGTTGTCCCACGGGAAGGTGAGATATTTTCCGTCGCCCTTGAAATAATATTCAACATGACAGTTCGCGCAGACAACGGTCCGCATTTCCTGGCGGGTAAACGTTGTCCAATCCTTGCCCTGACGTTCAAAGGCTTCCTTGAGCGCGGGGTTGGTCACGATCAGGCGCATGGTGCCTGCCTCATGACAGTTGGCACAACCGAGAGTGTTATTGATGTTCGGCGTCATTTCATTGAACGACATCTTGTCATAGGCTTCCATGCCCATTCTGTCCCATAGACCAGGATTATCAGATGATTTGCAGGAATAGCATGTGGCGGGTGTATGTTTGGGATCGCTGTCATCCAGATTCAAACGCTTGGTGGCGCGCACATCATCGAGCATGTTGATGTGACCGCGGTCATCGTTGTAATCCTTGCTGAACGGGTAGCCCGCAAACAGGATCACCTGACGCGGATCACGTTCGAGCCATGAGAACTGCGAAGAACCCCCGTAGGTGGTATCCGTATTATTCGTCTTGGTCTTCATCAAAGAATCATATTGATTGGGGAAGTTGACAGCCCATTTTGCCGAATCAGGTTCCATGGGCGCGATCTCAACCAATGGCTGTACAGCGCGTTTTTCCGCAGGTTGATTCTTCACATAAGTCAGAACGCTGACAAGCACAACAGCCAGAACGACCACAAGGCCTGCCAAAATAAGATTAATATATTTTTTCATTGATGTATTCTCCTTTATTTGATCGGATAAATTGTCGAGTCTTGATAGGGAATATTTGAAGCGCCGCGTGTGCCATGCGCGATGTCACGATGGCAATCCCAGCAATAACGGTCAAAAGGCTGGGCGCCCATCACAACAGTTTCAGCAGCATCTTCATGGCAGTGGATACAATTGGCTTGAATGATCCCCTTGGTCTTTTCATTCGCGCGGATCGCCACAGGAATTCTCCCCGTCACAAAAGCGAAAGTATCCTTCGCGCCCTGCCTGCCCTTCTCGGCATAATACACCGCGAAGTTATCGTGCGGCAAATGACAGTCGGTACACTTGGCGAAATTTTCGTGCGCGCCATGATACCAATTTTCGTATTGCGAATCCATCACATGGCAATTTGCACAGGTTTCAGGCGCATTCCCGCCATAGGCGGCGGCATCTGAAACAAACACAAAATATCCAAGCGAAAAGATCGCGGCAGTAATAGCAAGAACGATTGGGAATTTTGACATTGGCTACCCTCGAATAAGATTAACTAATGCTTAATATAAATTAACCTTCGAAATCTTATTGTGACTTTTGTCACATTTTGACGAGGAAAATTCACCGTGAATTTATCTGATATTGAATTTTTAGCGCTTCATTCCCCACTCGTGCCTGCTCCCCCGGAATAGGCATTGACTTCTACTTTGGCTTGTACAACCTACCCTTCCAGGTCACACCTGTCCCTGAGATCACCTTCCACGCTGAAGTAAGCATCATGGAAGCGAAAACGCCTGCGCCTAAAGGTGTTGTCCACGCATACCAGGCCGAGATGTTCATCGCGCGTGCCACTCTTGCGCGCATCAAGATCAATACCCCAAATACTGTCAGCGCCTGCAAGATAATTCCCAATGCCAAGACATCACCTGTTTTTATATACAAGAGCAAACCAAGCACAGGCCAGATCGGCAGGAACAAGGCCGCGATCAAAGCCAGCAACGCGCCAAACGCGCCCAGCAATAACATGGATGGATGATCGCGCAAGCCAAGATAAATATTCTTCGTCCAGCCTTCCCACATGGTTGCCAGGGATGTGTACATTCGAGTACTTAAGACCTGCATCCCATCCGCAACGACAAGATGATATCCATTCCACTTTACTTGTTCCGAGATGGCTTTATCTTCAACGATCTGATCCTTTACGCTTTCATGTCCGCCGATGGCATCATAGACACTGCGCTTGATAAAAATGAATTGACCATTTGCGATCGCATCGCGAGTCTTTGGGTCATTGACCTTGCGCGGAGAGAAGCCCACTGAGAGTGCGGTCATCACCAATGGCATAACCACCTTCTCCCAGAACGAACCTAATATCTGCTGATTCATCGTGGTGAACAAGTCCGCTTTTGTTTCAATGGCTTTGGCATACACGGAGGAAATGGCTTCGGGTTTCAGAAATGTATCCGCATCCACAAAGCACAGCCACTCACCATGTGCCGCTGCCGAGGCTTGGAATAATGCATGGGGTTTTCCAGCCCAGCCTTCGGGTAGGTCTGATCCGCTGATCGGGATGAGGCGAGAATCACGGGACGCGATCTCTCTTAATTGAGACAGAGTAGCATCTGTGGAGCGATCATCCAAAATGATGACTTCAATATTGGGATAATCCTGTGCAAGTGCAGACTCAGCGCATCGGCGAATATTATTTTCTTCATTGCGGGCGGGAACACAAATTGAAATTAACGGAGGATTGATCGGCGGTTTCGCTGGCGTGACAATAATATCGAGATGATATTGATTGTGAATCCAAAAAATGATGATCAGCGCGGCGACAAAAAGAATAGTGGATGTTATGAAGTAAGGCATGGAAAATTGTCCAAGGTCGAAAGTCGAAGGCCTGCTTTTGACCTTGAACGTTCGACAAATTTATATGACGGTAACTGAGCTTCCCCGATCTGTCTTTTCAATTTCAATGCGATTTGGGAACGCATCCTTGAGTTCATCAAGATGAGTGATGACGAGTATTTTTGCAAAATCATGTTTGACAAGATTAATGGCTTCAATGAGTCTCTGGCGGCCCTGCGCATCCTGCGAACCAAAGCCTTCGTCAATGACAAGCGTTTGCAAACGCGCGCCTTTACGCTGCGCAAGAATTTCAGAGAGCGCCAGCCGAATGGCAAAATTAACACGGAAAGCTTCGCCGCCCGAATACATTTCATAATCACGCAGTCCCGATGAATCGCTGATCTGAATATCCAGCGTTTCTTTCAAATCATCACGTTTCTTATCCTTGTATTCAGCCTGCGTTACAAAACGAATCGACATTTGTCCGTCGCTTAATCGTTCAAGCAGGTCATTCGCTTTTTGTTCGATCTGCGGAAGCGCCTGTTCAATTAATAGAGCTGGCACACCATCCTTGCCGAATGCGCGTTCCAATGTTTTGTGACGGACGATCCTCTGGTTGTGTTCTTCGCGTTGGACGGCATAATCTTTTTTACGCGCGCGAAGTGTAGTTAATACATCCACTTTTTGACGGGCGGCACCGACCAGATCACGGGTTCGATTTTCATCTTCACGCAGCGTATACAGTTCGCGTTCCACAATATCCAGGTTGGGAGATGCCCCTTCGGCAGTTTGGAGATTTTTTAGCGAGACTTGATAATCGGTGTCCAGGCTGACGATTTCGGTTCTTCGATTTTCGATTTCGGACTCGAGATTGGAAATTTCACCTTCAATCTGTTTGTTCACTTCACGAGCTGACTTTAGACTATTAAACTCCTCCTCGGTGCTGCGGCCATGTGTTACAGTGAGTCTTACTGCTTCGTGCGCAGCGTGTCATAGCCAAGTTTTGCAAGTTCCTTATCCAGTTTTGTCAGTTGTTTGCGCGCATCCGCCGAAAAGATTCTTTTTCCAGAATTTTGGTTACATCTGCAAGGCGTTTTTTACCGGATTTTTCCCAATCTTTCGCAAGGCTGCAAAGTCTCGATCCGTTCGGTGAGCTGGGAGATGGTGCTGGAATATTTCAGTCGGTCGTTTTCCGCATTCGCAAGTTTCGCAATATTTGAGCTGATATCCGCCAGTTCTTTTTCGAGGTCGTCATTCTCGGTCTTATTGGCGCGGAACTTATCCCCTTTTTGCTTGCCTTCCTCTTCCAACTGTTCAAGAGTGGACTGACGGTGCTTATCAGTCAGATCCTGACCACACAACGGACAGGTCGCGCCGTCTGCGGCTTTGAGCGATTCGATCCGCTCCTTTAGGCTGTTCATGCTTTCTTTGAGTGCTTCGTTCTCCGCTTTCAGAAATGCCTGTCTTTCACGCGCGACATTTCTTCTGTTTTCCAAGTCCGCACGTTCAATGACCTTCGCCTCTGCATCCTGTAATTCCGCTTGAGATTTTTCAATTTCAAGGTTGAGCATATTGACAGAATCGTTTTGACTGCCCATCTCTTCCTGCTCAATCAAAAGACCGCGCTGTTCTTCTTCCAATCTGGCTTTTTCTGTTGCAATTTGTTCCAACAGCGGAGTGCGATCCTTCTCATGTTCGCGAAATTTCATCGCGACCTGATCCAGCTCTTCCAATTCCTTGCGCGCCTTTTGCCAGCCTTTATAAGCGGATTCGATCTCTTTTGCGCGGCTGATCAGATCTGGTATCCAGTTCGGTCCGACTCTTTTTCCGAGAGCCTGGTCTCAAGTCCGCGCAGGAAAAGCGCACGCGCTCCAGTGAAGCGGCCAATGTGTCAATATGTTTGCGCTGTTCCGCAAGCAATGCCGCATTCTTCCTGATATTCTCCAGCGCAGATTCCTGCACAGCACGGGTGGATGAGAGCTGCTTCAAGGTGGTCTCAAGTTCCGCCAGCCGTGACTTGCGTACATCTTCCTCCGACAATTCAGTGTCAATCTCAGCGATGCGGCCGTCTATTTCATCCACCTCGCGTTCGATGAGTTTTCTTCTTTCAGCGGTGCGATCCTTAAATTCATCCCAAACTTCCAAACCAAGGATCGTCCCCAGAACAGTTTTTCGCTCGCTGGCTTTCTTCTGCGTGAACTGGTCAGCTTTGCCCTGCAGAAAAAAAGACGCATTGATAAAGGTCTCATAATCCAGCCGTAAAGTCTGCTCGATTCGCGCTTGTGTATCACGGGTTGTTTTTTCAGTGAGGGGTTTCCAATTTTCCTTGTCCTGAACCTGAAATTCAAGCACAGTGCTTTTTCCGCGCGGAAGAGTTCTTTGCACGCGAAACACATTCCCTTCATATTCAAAGATCAAGGCAACTTCCGCGGCTTTGACATCCTTATGCAAATTGATGACATCCATCCCCTTTCCACGGGCCTCACCGAACAAAACCCAGGTCAATGCATCCAGCAGAGAAGATTTACCCGCTCCGTTATGACCCGATATACAAGCAAGTTCAAAAGAATTGAAATCAAGATCGGCCGGGTCCCGATAAGAAAGAAAGCCTGAAATGCGAAGATGGCGGGGAATCATGATGGAACATATCCTGTTGAAAAGAAGGTGTAATTTTGATCGCTAAAAACATCGAACGAGCGCGGGAAATATCTTATTGATGATGTTGGATTATAATCGACGAGATATGTCTGAAGATGTAGCGCCACATGCCCGCCGTCGAATGACCATCCTCGCGGTCATCATTGCCACCATTCCATGTTATTGCATTGGTTTCATTACGCTATCACTCGCTCCAGATTCCCGCAGCACTGCCACCCCCACGATCACTTTTACCGCAACCGGCGCCACCTCCACTCCAAGTCCCAGTTTTACTCCGCCAATCATAACAGGCACCATCACAAGCACACCCAGCGGCACCCCGACCCATACTCCAACGATCACACCCACAGGCACCACAACCAATACACCCTTCCTGCCCAATACCAGTACGCCAACTTTTACGAATACTCCAACACAAATACCTTCCAGTACCTTTACACCAACATCCACATCAACAGAGATCCCTTCCAACACGCCCACTTTCACGTATACTCCAGTTCCGCCCAATACACTCACGGCTTCGCCAACAGCACTGGGTGCTCCATAAGCCTTAGATCACATCCCAAATCAAACTTCAGGGTCAACTATTTATGACTGATATTCTTCCTTTCCTAAAATCAATAATTTCTGTATCCGGTTTATCTGGATACGAAACACCAGTAGCAAACCTCATCGAAGAAAAATGGACTCCGCTGGTGGATGAGATCAGCCGAAGCAGGCTCGGTTCCATTCACGGACTGAAAAAGGGATCTGTTTCAGGGAAAGCGCCCCGCCCCTCGGTCTTGATCGCCGCCCATATGGATGCCATCGGATTGATGGTCACACGTATCGTGGATGGATTCATCTACGTTACGAACATAGGCGGCGTGGACTCGCGCGTCCTGCCTGGTACACCTGTCATGGTGCACGCCACGAAGAGCGGAGAAAGCCTTTATGGCGTCGTGGCTATGCCACCTGCCAATTTGCTGCCAGAAGGACAAAGTTCTGGCGCGGTCGCTTTAAAGTATCTGATGATCGATACAGGGCTGACAGCGAGCGAAGTCTCGAAGCGGGTTCACATCGGAGACAGAGTCTCCTTTAACACGGAACCAGTTGAAATGTCAGGCGGATGCGTAAGCGGCCATACACTTGATAACCGCGCATCCATTGCGGCGCTGACCATCTGCCTTGAGGAACTAAAATCCAAGTCACACGCCTGGGATGTTTGGGCGTTGGCATCCATTCAAGAGGAGGTCACTTTTGCGGGTGCATATACTTCCTTAAACCAATTAAGACCGACCATCGCAGTGGCATTGGATGTGACTTTTGGAAAAGGCACAGGCGCGAACGATTACCAGGCATTCCCGATCGGTAAAGGCGTGACGCTTGGGATCGGTCCCAGCATTCATCCGTTTTTACATAAGCGGTTCAAGGAAGTGGCGGAAAAAGTGGAAATCCCGGTTAAGAGCGAGGCGATGCCAGAGCATTCTTCCACAGATGCAGACGCAATGCAGTTAACCGCCGAAGGCATCCCAACCATGGTCTTGAGTATTCCGCAAAGATATATGCACACGCCTGTGGAATTGGTTGCGCTAAAAGACATTCAGCGCGCTGGACGATTGCTTGCAGAGTTCGTGGCTTCCCTTGAAGCGGATTTTATAAACCAGATCGCGTGGGATTAAAAAGGTAAACAACTATTATGCTTTCACTTGGTGCAACACAATTCAAACTGCTTGAAAAATTATGTAACGCAATGTCCGTCTCCGGTGACGAGGGCGAGGTTCGGCGTATTGTTCTCGAAGAAGCTAAACCTTACGCAGATGAAATCAAGGTGGACGCGCTCGGAAGTGTGCTGGTAAGAAAAAAAGGATTGACTGCGAGCAGCCACAAAAAACCGTTAAAAGTCCTGCTCGATGCACATATGGATGAAGTCGGTTTTATGATCGTGAATGATGATGAGAATGGTTTCTATAATTTTGAAACCGTCGGCGGAATTGACCCGCGCCATCTTGTTGGCAAGCAGGTCATTGTCGGCAGGGATCATATCCCCGGCGTGATCGGAGCCAAACCAATTCACCTAACGACTGTCGATGAACGGAAGAATACCATCAGCACAGATGCCATGCGCATTGATCTGGGTCCCGAAGGCAAGGCGAAAGTTGGTGACCGCGCAACTTTCGCGACTAAATTCAAACGCGTTGGACCGTCCATCATGTCCAAATCCATTGACGACCGTATTGGAGTGGCGATCCTGATCGAACTTCTAAAACATGCGCCAAAGAACATAGAATTGTGTTTATCGTTCAGCGTCCAGGAAGAAGTCGGTTTGAGAGGAGCAAAGGTCGCGGCTCATTATTTTGAACCTGACCTCGCCATCGCGGTTGATTCCACGCCGGCACGCGACCTGCCAGACTATGAAGGCAATGAAAATATCACTTACAACACAAAACTTGGCGAGGGTCCGGCAATTTATGTAGCGAACTCATCCACGATCGATGACCCGCGCCTGGTGCGTTTCCTTGAAGAAACGGCCATCAAGGAAAATATCCAATATCAATTCCGTCAACCCGGCGGAGGCGGAACGAATGCGGGCGCGATCCAACGTTCACGCGCGGGCGTGCCTGTCGTATCGGTATCGGTCCCGCACCGTTACACCCATTCCCCCGTCAGCGTATCCCGCATCAGTGACTGGAAGAATACATTAAATCTTTTACACATGGCATTAAAGAATATGACCCCAGATCTTCTTAATAGGTAATGTGATGAATGGACTTGTCGCTTTATTAGGTTCTGGAGAATATTTGCCTGTTATGGATGACGTGGATCGTTACCTGCTCGCCAACTGCGGAGCGGGTGAACGAAAGCCGCGCGTTGTCTGCCTGCCGACTGCGGCTGGACAGGAAGGCGATGCAAGCGTAAATCGCTGGTCTACGATGGGCATTGACCATTTCACCCGCCTCGGGGCTGACGTTCAGGCTCTCCCAGTGATCGACGCGGAATCAGCCAACGATCTGAACCATGCAACGGCTGTGGAAGATGCGGATCTGATCTACTTCTCAGGTGGCGACCCGTCCTATCTGTATCGCACCATGAAGGATAGTCTCGTCTGGCAGGCGGCACAAAAAGCATGGGCGCGTGGAGCAGTGTACGCCGGCTGTTCGGCAGGTGCAATGATCCTGGGCAGGGAAATCCCTGATTTTCGAACCATGGGACTGCGATCCAAGCCTGCATTTGGACTTGTGCCGATCGCATTCGTCATGCCCCATTTTGACGCCATTCCGTTGTTTGCCAAACCGCTCGCATCTTCCCTGCGTGGTCGATTAAAGGAAGGCGAGATCATGGTCGGTGTGGATGAGAACACTGCCATCGTCGGGAAGATGAATACAGAATGGACTGTGCTGGGAAAAGCAAAAGCGCACATCTTTACAAAAAATGAAAGCAAGAGTTATGCCGCGGGCCAAAAATTTTCACTAGGAATATAAACGATGAAACAATTATTAAAAACACTCACAGAAACATTCAGCCCATCAGGTTACGAAGATGAAATTCGCAAGGTAATCACCAAGGAAGTCAAAGCGCTGGCAGATGAAGTCCGGGTGGATGCTCTTGGAAACTTGATCGTGCGCAAGAAACCGTCAATCGGATCTAAAGATGCCAGAAAGATCATGATCGCCGCGCACATGGATGAGATCGGCGTGATGGTGACGCATGTGGATGAAAATGGATTTGTGCGTTTTACGAGCATTGGCGGCGTCTATTCACGCACACTGGTGGGCGGACACGTGCGCTTCGCGAACGGGGTCAGCGGCGTGATCGGGCTTGAACCGACGAATGCGCCCAACGAGATCCCGCCTATGAGCAAAATGTTCATTGATGTTGGCGCAATCAGCAAAAAGACTTGTCCAGTCAAGACAGGCGATGTTGCTGCGTTCGAACGTACATTCCTCGATCTGGGTGATCGTGTGGTCGCCAAATCCATGGATGACCGTATCGGATGCCTGGTGGCGATCGAAGCATTACGTGCCTTGAAGTCCACACCCCATGATGTTTATTTTGTATTCACGACTCAGGAGGAAGTTGGCACACATGGCGCGCAAACCTCCGCATTTGGGATCAATCCTGATCTGGGTTTTTCAATTGATGTAACAGGCTGGGGCGATACACCAGGCCAGAAGGATTTTGACGTGGCGCTCGGCAAAGGTCCCGCCATTAAGATCCGCGACGGCGGGATGTTGTCCGATGCACGCATCGTAGATTGGATGATCCGCACGGCTGAAAAAGCCAAACTCCCCTATCAACGTGAAGTTCTTTTAGGTGGGACAACCGACGCTCGCGCCATGCAATTGGTTCACGGCGGCGTGCCAGTCGGCTGTATTTCCATCCCATGTCGTTATGTGCACACCCCATCTGAAATGGTGGATTTTAATGACGTCAAGAATTCGGTGAAACTGATCGTTTCAATGTTGAGCAATCCAGTTTCAATTTAGCATAATAAATACACCCATCAGCAAACTGGCGTACTCCAGAAATAAAAAGGTTTGGCATTTCCATGTGCCAAACCTTTTTTCTAATCCAGACACTTTATTCCTTGGATTCTCTTTCTGTATCTTCCTTCTTTGGCATATTCGGGAGGATCATCGCTGCACCGGTGCTGAGGGCGAACATACCCATTGAGCCTGCGCTGGCATAATGGGTCAAGCCTACCAACATACCAAAAAATCCAAAAATCAAAGCGATCTGAACCTGCCAGACTGCCTTCTTATACGCATCCATCGTGAAACGCCCAACACCAAATCCAAGGGCTATGAAACCAAGCGCTCTGATGAAGTGACCGAAAATCGAAAGAACCTCTACGAACTCATTCATTTACATCTCCTTGAAAATTTTTACAACCAGGCCCATAATCCCCAAAAGACGATCATGACAACGCCAAGCCCGACTCGTGCAGCCACTGACCATCCCCAGCCTGTCATCCATGCTTTTGTATTGGCAAAAGCAGTTTGCTTATCCTTTAACCTGTACCATTCGGCAAGGTATAACCCCAGAGGGGATGCAATGATGCCAAAAATGGGGGTGAAAAACACACTGACTACGATCCCAGCCACGAACGCCCATATGATCGAGCTCCAGGGTACATTCTTATCACGCACATGCTTGGCAATGATGATATTGTCCGCAATATTGCCGCCGACCATCAAAATAGTAATAATGCCAAAAAACAGCCAGCCAGCCCAATTCATGTTTCCGCTTACTGCCTGGATGACAGCATAGACCACAGTCGCGATCCACATCACGGTCAGGCCAGGAAAGACCGGTATAAGCAATCCAAACAAACCTGTCAGCAAGGCCAGGAAGGTAAAAACTTCCAAAAGTGTTTCAAAATATAATTTCCAAAATTCAGGGTCAGCCATATTTCCCTCGTGGTTTAAATACACCTGACAGGTTTAAGAAACCTGTCAGGTGTTGTCAATTACTTGATCACATCGATCCCGCCCATCCATGGGCGGAGCACTTCGGGCACAATAACCGAACCGTCAGCCTGTTGATAATTTTCCATGACCGCGATCAGTGTGCGCGGCATACCCAATCCTGAGCCATTCAAAGTGTGAACGAATTTTGCCTTGCCGCCATCAGCCGGACGATACTTGATATTCGCGCGGCGCGCCTGGAAATCGGTGACATTCGAGATCGATGAGACTTCCAGCCATTCATCACAGCCTGGCGCCCAAAGTTCGAGATCATACGTAATGGATGCGCCAAATCCCAGATCACCACTGCACAACCGTTTTACACGATATGGAATACCCAGCAGTTCGCAGGTCTCCTCCGCATCCCTGACCATCTTCTCATGCTGGGCTTCCGATTCTTCGGGCTTGCAATAGGTGTACATTTCAACTTTATCGAATTGATGTCCGCGCTTGATTCCGCGCACATCCCGCCCCGCACTCATCTTTTCACGACGGAAGCAAGGTGTATATGCGGTATATAATTTTGGAAGAGCAGCCTCGTCAAGAATCTCATCCATGTGCAGACCCGTCAGGGGAACTTCGGCTGTCGGCACAAAGTAGTAATCTTCCTCATGATCTTTGTATAAATTATCCGCGAACTTTGGCAATTGTCCCGCGCCAAACACGACCGCTGTCTTGACCATAAATGGCAGGTATTCCTCCTGATATCCCTGGCGAATATGCAGGTCAAGCATCCACGCGATCAAAGCGCGCTGCAATCTTGCGCCTGCCTTTTGCAAAACATAGAAACGTGAGCCAGTCAATTTTGTACCACGTTCAAAATCCAGAATACCAAGCGCGGGTCCAAGATCCCAGTGCGGCTTCGGCGTGAATTCAAATTTGCGCGGCTCACCAACGGTCTTGATGACCACATTCTCAGAGTCATCCTTTCCATATGGCACACGCACATCGGGGATATTCGGCATGGAAGATGTAAGCGCGACCAGTTCTAGTTCTACTTCACCAACCTGCCTGTCGAATTCTGCGATCTTATCTCCGACACCACGCATCGCTTCAATTTTTGACTTTCGAGCTGTTTCATCTTTTAATTGCCCGATCTCCTTTGAGACCGTATTCCGTTCCGCCTTGAGCACTTCCACTTGTGAAAGAAGGGCGCGGCGTTTTTCATCCAATTGCAAGATCGCATCCACAGGAGATGGATCCATTTGACGGTCTTGCAGCGCCTTGCGGACTACTTCAGGTGTTTCTCGAATGATATTGATGTCCAACATTTTGCACCTCCAAGTGCATTAATACAATACGCCCCCGGTCCATTTGCAGGACGAGGGGGCGTCTCGTGGTGCCACCTGCTTTCATTGCGCCCCCTCCCCTTTGGAGAGGCCTTGCTTGAGGGAGCAATCTTGGCTTGCGCTGTAACGGGAGCAGCCCGGTTCTCTTACAATAGCGGCGTCAGATCTTCCAACTATTCCTGCAAGAACAACACTGGTGAAGAGGATTTCATCATCTGGCTGATCGTCTCACACTACCCGACGACTCACTGGACAGTTACATGATTACTTTTTTTCACGCTGGTTTTATTTCGTAAAATTATACCCCCCGCGGGAAGGATGTCAAGAAATTTGAAACGTGTATAATTTAATCATTCGAAAAACCTTTTGAAAATTTTGTTAGAGGATCTTCACAAACCAACATTAAATTTTGTGGTATATTTTTATTAAGGAGTAACTGCCATGAATGAGCGCATCCTAATTATTGAAGACGATCAAGCAATTCTGAAATTATTGCAGCGCGGACTGGCTTATGAAGGCTACACCGTAGACACTGCCATCGATGGGCGCATGGGGCTGATCGCAGCCCGTGACCACACACCAGATCTTGTCGTTCTGGACTGGATGCTGCCCGGCATGGATGGATTGGAAGTCTGCCATCGCCTGCGCACAGGCGGCTCGATACCCATTTTAATGCTAACTGCCAAAGACACTGTGCAGGACCGCATTCAAGGATTGGACGCCGGCGCGGACGATTACATGGTCAAGCCGTTCAATCTCGATGAACTGCTGGCGCGTGTGCGCGCCCTATTGCGCCGTACACAACCAGAACGCATTCCCGTGCTGAAATTTGCGGATCTTTCACTTGATACAGGCTCACGCCAGGCCGCACGCGGCAATCGTATGGTGGCATTGACCGCCAAGGAATATGAATTACTTGAATTATTCCTGCGTCACCCGAAACAAGTGCTTACCCGTGAAGTGATCTTTGACCGCGTCTGGGGATACGACTTCGGTGGTGAGAGCAACGTGCTCGAAGTATATATCCGCTATCTGCGCCAGAAACTTGAAGGGGAAGGCGAGATCCGCCTGATCCATACTGTCCGCGGTGTCGGATATGTTTTGAGGGAAAATCCGTAAACTGAAAGCGGCAGTCTAACTGCCGCTTATTTTTTCTCAGGTTATCTTAAACTCAGATCATTACAATTCCCCCCATGACTCTGCGTCAGCGTTTTACCTTGCTTTACTCAACTTTCATGGGTGGAATTTTACTTATCTTTGGAGCATCTGTATATATCCTTGTTAATGTGATCCTGCTGAATCAAGTTGACAGCATGCTTGCTGTGGTTGTTCGCGACATCACCCAGGTTACCAAAGTTAATGCGCTCGGCGAATTGAACCTGATCAGCCTGCCCCCTTTGGATATGACCTCGAACGCGTATATCCAGGTGTGGGCACCGGACGGAAAGCTGATCGCGACCTCTCCGAGCATTGGGACATTGACCAAATCCCTCGATCCTGCGGGCCTGAATGCCGGTCTTGCCATCTATGAAGATTCATATCTCGATGGAGCCCATCTGCGAGTGTTGAGCGTTCCACTTATGTTAAGAGAACGCGTTATTGGCACTTTACAGGTTGGAGCAAGCCTGAGCGTGGTGGATGCAACACGCAGCAACCTGCTTTCGATCATGGCGGTAATCGCGGTTGTGGCAGTTCTCATGTCTGCAATCGGTTCATGGGTCATTCTGGGACGCGCGCTATCCCCGCTTGAGTCCATTGCAGAGACCGTTGACCAGATCAACCGCGCAGACGATCTTTCACGGCGTATCCCCTATCAGGAACGTGGAAATAAGGAAGATGAAATAGGCGACCTGGTCGTTTCGTTCAACCAGACACTCGAACGTTTGGAATCCCTCTTTACTTCCCAACAGCGCTTTCTCGCGGATGTCAGCCACGAACTGCGTACGCCGCTAACTGTCATCAAGGGCAATGTAGACCTCATCCGCCGCATGAAGCAGGCAGATGAAGAATCACTAAGCAGTATCGATCAAGAGGCGGGCAGGCTCACACGTCTGGTCGGCGGTTTGCTCATGCTGGCTCAAGCTGAATCGGGGAAGCTGACCCTTGTACTCAAACCAGTTGAATTGGATCTTCTGCTAACAGAAGTCTTCACAGAGATGCGCATACTGGCTGGCAGCAAATTACATGTCCATCTCAATGAAATTGATCAAGTGATGGTCAATGGCGATCGTGACCGTTTGAAACAAGTAATCTTGAATTTAGCCTCCAATGCGATCCAGTACACCCCTGCCGGCGGAGATGTTTACCTAAGTCTGGCAAAGATCGGAGAACAGGCGCGCATCATTATTCGAGATACAGGACCTGGCATTCCAGCTGAAGACCTGCCGCACATCTTTGACCGTTTCTATCGCGCTGAAAAGTCCCGCACTCGTTCGACTACCAGCGGATTTGGTCTGGGTCTGTCGATCGCGCATTGGATCGTGGAACATCACGGCGGACAGATCAAAGTTGAATCAAAAGAGGGAAAAGGCACCACATTCGTGATCTGGCTTGGTATTCTGCAGTAGACGTTTTACTTCACCACTATGGCAAGCCCAATCTCAAATGCGCTTGCCGGCATAGACTCACTCCATAGTTTTCATACCATTGATTCAGCGCCGCGCTGGAATCAATGCCGTTTTTTGCATCTTCGTATATTGGCGCGCCATATTGAACATATCTTTTCGTTTGAGCCGGCCAGTTCCACTCAGCGCGTCCGATAACGCCGATTCCGCCGTTGTAACCTGCCATAGCCAGCCGCGCGTCTCCGCCTCCTGTTGCTAATGATTTGGAAAGGTAAGCGAGTCCCCGCGCAGCATTGGTTTCCGGGTCGTAGGGATTGTCAACAGCATAGAAATGAAACGGCATGACCTGAAACAATCCCATGGCACCGGCGCTTGATATGGCACGCGGATCCCCGCAGGATTCGATCTGCATAACAGTGGCAACCAGGTTTGGGTCCAGTTGTGAAGCGGCCGCCCACTTTGAGATGGAGTCTGCCCAATATTGGATTTCGATCCTAAAGATGGGGGCAATGCCTGTCGAAGCGGCGGGCGGCGATTCTTCCACTGAAGTTGGAAGAATCGGAGTTGTCTTCCATGCAAATGACGCCAGGATCACGCTGATTGCGATGACCGCGAGCGGCACGACCGTAAAACCAGACAAACAGCCGCTGCCTTGTTCGTGCGGGGCCGCGGCTGTTTGCCGGTATATTCTTGTTGGGCGAGCGCGGGGCATGCATATCCTTTCTATTTTGGGTCATAAGGACCCGGCTCGAATTTCGATAAGTTTTAGGAAAGTTACGCGTCGTAATGACTTGTACTTTCAGATGCGCGTGAATTGTAGGAAACAGGATGATAGGTCGGTTCAGGCGGGATGAATGAACTTTGTTGTGATACAGCAGGTTTCGGGGCGGGTTTGAATCCCACGGAATTGCCAGAGTTTACGGGGCGGTTGATCTGCGATGCGGGACGCAAAACGGGCTGATTGACCGGCTGGTTGACAGGGCGATGTTGAGGCTGGTAACCAGATTGTCGAGGCTGTGGATTATTGTAGGAAGCTTGAGTTTGTCTTTGTGAAGCAGAGGCTGTAGAGAATAATCGGTCACCCGCAAGTGAGAAGGTACCTATAATAAGAAGGCGGATCAGCCAGACCATTGCAGCGATAAAGATCGGAACGGCTTTGGTAAGGGTCTCTGCGCTCATGACCGCGCTGCCTTGCAAATTTGGGTTGTTATTGATGGCGACCGCCACACCCCACCAGGTAAGAGTTGCATTGAAGCCAGCAGCGAGAACCCATGCTCCAAACAGATAATATACTTCAGTTGGCTCATCACGCCCCTGTTCGGGAGTGAATATGCGGGCGATGCCGGCAAAGTCAATACCGCAGAAGGCGATTGCAAGGACGGTAGACCAGCGCAAACCGATAAAAGTCAGGTCGCCAAGCATATCGTGCAAGGCAAACTGAGTCGTGCTAAAGTTAAATATCTCAAAGGACAGCAAGGCGCCTATGATCATCACTCCCCACGCGGCGCCGCGATTGAATTTTAGGTTGTGAGTTAGTTTGTACCAGACCGTTTTCAAGCCATCAATAAGCGGATTACGTAAAGTAGTCATTTTGATCTCCTTGTTTATTTGTTGCAGGATTTTAGAACACATGTTCTATTTTGTCAAGAGGTTGATTAAAATTGAGTCAAAGCGCTATTTAGACCAATTTCGCTTTGAATAAAGCAGTGTGTTGATGGTAAAATGCGGCGATGCTTCCGCTTCCATTGCCCTACCAGACCTACATCCGCCCACGCGGCTTTCCGCCGGTAGCGAAAACCCTGCCCGTGGCGGTGGATAAACTTGTCACTGCGCTGCGGCCCGAGAAGATCATTTTATTTGGATCGTACGCATACGGCACCCCGACCGCGGACAGCGATGTAGATCTGCTGATCATCATGAAAACCCACGCAAAGCGCGTGGATCGTTATGTGCTGGTCTCCAATATTCTCAATCCGCGTGAGTTCCCAGCGGATATTTTGGTTAAGACTCCCAGAGAAATTTTGGAAGAAAAAGAAAAAAAGGAAAATTTCTTCCTGCGGGAAATTCTTACGCGGGGAAAAGTCTTATACGATAAAGCCAAAGACTGATCACCTTGTCTTTGAACGATTCAACAGAACTCATTTGACCGTTCCCGCTCGTCCCCATTACACTTAACTGCGAAAACAAATCTATGAACTTGCATGACTTGTCAATAGGTATGCAAGCCGCGAAACTGGAGACTTTATGATTTTCTCGAACACTCCGCGTCCGGAGACCTTGCGGTCTCTTGCGGATGTTAAGCTCACACCGTTCTGGCTGGATGACCCGCAGCGCCCCGAGCCTGCCTCAGCATTGACAGAGAACATCGAGGCAGACCTTGTCATTATTGGCGGGGGGTTCACAGGATTGTGGACCGCGTTGACCGCAAAACAGTCTGAACCAAATCGTTCTGTGGTCTTGCTTGAAGCAGGGGAAACGGGCAGCGGCGCCAGCGGACGAAATGGCGGTTTTATGGCTTCGTCATTGACCCATTCATTTCAAAATGGGTTGAATCGCTGGCCAAAGGAAATGTCCAAGCTGGTGGAGTTGGGGCACAAAAATCTGGATGAAATCGAAGCCACCATCAAGCAATTCAAAATTGAATGCGACTTTATTCGTTCAGGCGAGATCAACGTCGCCAATGAAGAATATCAAATCGAGGAACTACGTGAAGAAGCCGAACACTCCGCGCAATATGGAGAGCATGTCCAATTTTTAGACCAGGAACAAATGCGGGCAATTGCCAACTCACCCACCTACCTTGCAGGGATTCACGATCACTCCGTGGCAATGGTTAACCCCGCGCAGTTGGCGTGGGGTTTGAGGCGGGCATGCCTGGAAGTTGGAGTCCGCCTGTATGAGCGCACTCAGGTCACAGCATTGGCAGAGAAGCGAGATTTGGTTTTCGTTAAAACACATTACGGTCAAGTCAAAGCAAAACGTGTTGCACTTGCCACGAATGCGTTTCCGCCCCTGCTCAAACGTCTTTCATTTTACGTTGTGCCTGTTTATGATTACGTGCTGATGACCGAGCCGCTTTCAAAGGAACAGCGTGACGCGATCGGCTGGCACGGGCGTGAGGGGTTGAGCGATAATGGGAATCAATTTCATTATTATCACATCACGGCAGATGGACGGATTCTATGGGGCGGATACGACGCCATATATTATCGGAATAATGGAGTGGCTCCGCATCTGGAAAACCGCCCCGAATCTTTCGCCCGATTGGCTGAGCACTTCTTCCAAACATTCCCCCAGCTGATGGGGCTGCGCTTCACCCATGCCTGGGGCGGCGTGATAGACACCTGCTCACGCTACACCGCCTTTTGGGGCAAAGCCTATCATGGCAAGCTTGCGTACGCGCTCGGCTACACAGGACTTGGAGTCGGCGCATCGCGTTTCGGCGCACAAGTGATGCTGGATCTGTTGGATAACAAAAAGACCGAACGCACCGAATTACAGATGGTGAAATCAAAACCATTCCCCTTCCCGCCTGAACCGTTCCGCTCGCCGATCGTCAACTTTACAAGATGGTCGCTCAACCGCGCAGATGTTCATGGCGGACAAAGAAATTTATGGTTAAAGATCCTGGATAGGCTGGGATTGGGATTCGATTCGTGAAGCATAAAGTGCGCTGCACATAACGGAGTAGATTCTCCCGCTACCCTGAATTTATTCACCTGCAAAACCTCATCCCTTTAAGCCTGGCGCATCGCACTTTTATTAAAAATTCACAATGTTTTTACTGACAGGATACCCTAAATCAGGTATCCTGTTTTCATTGAAATAAGAATAGGCTCAATTCGTCATACTTTATCATGCTCGATACTACCCAGTCCAAGGAGGACAAATGGCACGAGTTTTGTTAGTGGATGATTCAATGTATCAAAGAAACAAATTGCGGAAAATCCTCGAAGCCGCAGGGTATGAGGTGATCGAAGGCAGCGACGGCGAGGAAGGTCTGTCCATAGCCGCAAGCAATAAACCCGATTGTATGATGCTGGATCTGATCATGCCCAAAGTCGGCGGCATGGAGGTTCTGCAGGAGCTTCATGAAAAACATATAACCATACCCGTCATCATTCATACCTCCGATATTCAGGAAGAGACAAAGAAAGAATGTTTGGCTTTGGGAGCTGTCGCTTTCTTAAACAAGCCGTCGCGGGACGAGGATGTGCTCGCCGCGATCGCAGAGGCGCTTAAACCCCAGGGCAAGGAGTCTGGAAATGCGTCTATTACCTAGCCAGGTCGATTCCTTAAAGGAAATGGTCAATATCGGCGTTGGACATGCGGCCGGCGTGCTGAATGCCATGCTGAATTCACGGGTCAAACTGCATGTGCCCGTTGTCGAAATGATGAGTCATGAAGAGCTGCAGACCAAGATCCAATCCATGGGGAACGGCAACCTTTCCTCGGTTCGGCTTGGATTCAAGGGACCGTTTTCTGGAAACGCATCGCTGGTTTTTCCAGCTGATGGAGCAATCAAACTGGTAAGCATATTGACAGGCAGTGAACCGGGCTCAAGGGATCTGGATGCAATGCGGGTGGGTACGCTGACCGAGGTGGGCAACATTGTTCTCAACGGCGTGATGGGCGCGATCGGCAACGAACTCAAACTGCATGTTTTTTACTCGGTGCCCATTTATGTGGATAACCCCTTTGAAGTAATCCTCTCCACCTCGCAAGCCGAGGTCGATGCATATGTGGTGTGGGTACAGACAAGTTTTACCCTGGAGACCGAGTCGATCGCCGGCGATATTATCCTGGTGTTTGATGTTGGTTCCCTGGATCTGTTACTGGAAGCAGTCAACCGGGCCATGGGAATTTAGAAGTGATTTTCCTGCCGTGTTTGTCAGGTTTTGTTTGCCCGGTTATCGGTTCTTAAAAAGCACCGTGCGCAAAGAGGATACCTCATGAAAATTCTCACTCGGGCTTTATTTCTGGTTGTCTTGCTTGGCTGTTTGCTGGCAGTTGACACTCCCAGCGTATCTGGCGAACCGACAAAAAAAACAGTACTGGTGTTTTCTCCTTTTCAAATTGACCTGTCCACCAACCTGATCGCTTCGCAGGCAATTCGTGAGGAGTTTGGCAAAGCTGACGATCTTAGCCTTGATGTGTATTATGAATACCTCGACCTCAATCGTTTCTCCGACCCCGCCTATCAACAAAATATTTTTGACCTGCTGACAATCAAGTATAAAAACAAACAGGTTGACCTGGTCATCGTTGGCAGTGAGGCGATGCTGAAGCTCTGGCTGGCACAGCGTGCCGAAATTTTACCGAATACTCCGATCGTTTTTTTTGACGTTTTTACAGAACATTTGGATGCATTGGATCTTCCAGGAAATGTAACTGGCGTGAGTGGGACAGAGGATTGCACAAAATCAGTTCGATGGCTGTTAGAAGCGATGCCTGAAGTGAATGAGGTTGTGCTTGTGATGGGCGCGGGGAAGATCGAACAGGGATTTTTTGATCATATACAAAAACTGCAAGAGAATATGAAAGGGCAGGTGAAATTTACAAACCTGTCCGGCCTGCCTTTGGCAGAGATCACACAGCGGGTTGCAAAACTGCCGAAAACCTCGATCGTTCTTTACCATCCCATGTTCGAGGATGCGGAAGGGAATAAGTATCGCCCATTGGAGGTATTACAAGAACTGACCACAGTATCCTCCGTGCCTGTCATGGGCGGCTACGATCAGTTTATTGGGACGGGCATCATCGGCGGGTATATGTACAGCATCGATCAGCAAGCCCGCGATGCGGCGCAGATCAGTTTGCGGGTTTTGCGCGGCGAGGCGATCGACTCCATCCCGATAGAGCAAAACGAGAGCGATCGCTTTATTTTTGACCATCTGGCTTTACAGCGCTTTGATCTCCCTTTATCACTTCTACCGACAGATAGCATCGTTAAGAACCGTCAATACTCCTTCTGGGAACTCTACCGCACACAGATCATTTTGGCTATCGCCAGTTTTACGCTGCTACTGTTATTGGTGGCGTTTCTTGGAATCACAACGCAACGTTTAAGCAAGGCGCGGTCTGAATTAAAATATCTCAATGAAAACTTGGAATCTCAAGTTCATGAACGTACCGCCGCGCTCAGTCAAACCAATCACCAGTTGGAACAGGAAGTCGCCGAGCGCCAACAAGCGGAAGCAGCCTTGCAGGAAAGCGAAGCGCGCTTCCGCAGTTATTTCGAATTGCCATTAACGGGGCGCGCCATCACCTCGCCGGACAAAGGCTGGATCGATGTGAACACCACGCTCTGCGAGATGCTGGGCTATACCAAGGAAGAACTGATGCAGATGACGTGGGCGGAACTCACCCATCCCGATGATCTGGCCGCCGATTTGGCACAGTTCGATCGCATCCTTGCCGACGAGATCAATGGCTACGACCTGGAGAAACGCTTTCTCTGCAAAGATGGGCGCGTTATCCATACCCACCTCGCCGTTCAATGCTTACGTGATCCCGACCGCTCGGTTGACTATGTCGTGGCCTTGATCCAGGACATCACCAAACGCAAGCAAGCCGAAGAGGCATTGCAGGCTAGCGAATTTTTTGTCAATGGGGTGTTGAATTCACTTACCGCGCATATTGCCGTCCTGGACGAGAACGGCGTCATCATCAGTGTCAATGAAGCCTGGAAAAAATTTGCGACTGATAATAACAGCCCCGACCCCGACTGCTACGTGGGCGTAAATTATTTGACTGTCTGTGAAACCGCAGTGCGTGCTGGTGAAAAGAGCACCGAAGCCTTGCTGCGAGGAATGAAGGCCGTATTGGCTGGTTCTCAGGCTCAATTTATTGATGAATATCCGTGCGACGCACCGGACACCCCGCGCTGGTTTACCGTGACCGTTTTACCCCAAAACCAGCCATTAAAAGGTCTCATCGTGGTTCACCAGGATATCACTGAGCGCAAACAGGCGGAAGAAAAATTGCGCGAGAGCGAGGAGAAATTTAGAAGTTTGCTCGACAGTCAGGAGAGCAACATCATGGTGTTTGATTTTGATGGGATACATCATTATGTGAATCAGGGCGGTCTCGCATCCATTAACACCAGTTCCGGCACTTCACAGGATATTATTGGGAAGAGATTACACGATCTATATCCCGGGCATATCGCCGATTGGCAATTGGAACAAATCCGGCAGGTCTTTACCAGCGGGCAGGGCATGTCCGGAGATTTCAGGACCGGTCCGGAAGATCATTCCAGCTGGTGGCATCTCAACCTTCAGCCTATTCGCAATGCGTCGGGGCAGGTTACACAAGTGATGGTCAATTCATTGGACATTACCGAACGCAAATACGCCGAGCAGGCCCTGAGCGAAAGCGAGGCGCGTTATCGGCTTCTGTCTGACAATATTTCGGATGTCATTTGGACCCTTGATCCTGAAACGATGCATTTTCTGTATGTCTCTCCTTCGGTGGAACAGTTATTAGGATACACACCGGATGAGCTCAAAGCAATGCTTTTTGTCGACACCCTACTTCCTGAAGTTCGCGAGCCATTTCTGCAACGCACCCGAGAACGGGTGGAGAGTTTCCTGGCTCATCAGGTATCCAACACGGGCTATCGCGCTGAAGTAATGCAGTTCCGGAAAGATGGTTCGTCGGTTTGGGTTGAAGTTGTAAACAATTATTACCTTAACAAGACCACGGGGCGCGTCGAAATCCAAGGCGTCAGCCGCGACATTACCGAACGCAAGCAGTTGGAAGATGATTTGCGTGAGAATGAAAGACGTACTGCCACCATTCTTCGCTTGAGTCCGGCTGTGATCGGCGTCAGCACAGTTTCAGAAGGACGCTACACGGATGTCAACGATGCGTTTGAAAACGTGTTGGGCTATAGTACGGCAGAAGCCATTGGCCGCACTTCGTTTGACTTGAATTTATGGGTGGACGAAGATACGCGTTCGAATGTCCTTCGTGAGATCCAGACGCGTGGACGAGTTGAAAATATGGAAATCCGATTGCGGCGTAAATCCGGCGAGGTATTCCCCGCACTCATCTTTATCACCCCCATTGCCTTACATGACACACCCTGCCTGTTAACCATGATGATGGACATCACCGAACGCAAGCGCGCGGAGGAACAATTGCGTGAAACTCGCGACACGCTGCAAACCATCATTTATTCCTCTCCTCTGGCAATCTTGACAATGGATGCCGAGGATCAGGTCACAATGTGGAATCCCGCCGCGGAAGGAATGTTCGGTTGGTCGGATAAACAAACTCTTGGAAAGATCGATCCCACTGTACCCGAAAACAAGATCAGAGAATATGAAGCCCTGCGCAATGCCACCCTGAGCGGCATGTCCTTTAGCAACATGGATACCGTACGCATGAAAAAAGACGGGGACCAGTTCCCTGTCAGTCTTTCGGTGGCGCCTTTGCGCGGACAACAAAACGAGGTCATCGGCAGACTGCACATCATTACCGACATCACAGAGCGAAAGAAACTTCAGGAAGAATTACGCCAGCAGGCTACAACGGATGAACTGACCAAAGTATCCAACCGCCGTCATTTCATTGAACTGGCGAACAGTGAAATAAAACGCGCCATTCGGCTCAAGCGCCCGCCCGCCGTAGCGTTGATCGATATTGATCATTTCAAACAGATCAACGACACCTACGGACACGCGACAGGTGACCTGGCGCTGATCGCGTTCACGCAAATATGCCAGAAGCAGATCCGTGAAATTGATGTGTTTGCGCGCTTCGGCGGCGATGAATTTGTCCTGCTCTTTCCAGAGACAAGTCAGGAACAGGCGTACGAGATCGTTGAACGCATTCGCATGGCGCTGACGACCAACCCCGTGGATCTGGACGGCAGGCCAGTTACGATCACTCTCAGTTGTGGAATTGCGAGCCTGGGAGACGAGCAAACATCCTTCGATGCCCTTCTGAACCGCGCCGACCAGGCGTTATACCGCGCCAAAGAAGCAGGGCGCAATCGGGTGGTGATAGAAACCGACCTATAAGTATGCAGTGTTATTATCCAGATGATTAAATCAAAAGACCTCGGAGTTCTAAAAGAACTCCGAGGTCTTTGACTACTTACTTCTTCACCGGCTTCGACATCTCATCTCTGACCGTATTATACAAACTCTCGGCTTTCAGATCACTCAAAGAATAGCACGGCGCTTTGAGATGATCGGCAAGCTGCTGGGCGAGTCCCTGGTCAAAGGCGGCGTGTTCCATGTTGATGACCACAGCGCGAGTCTTTTCGTTGGCGATCATTTCTGCGAATTTGAAACCTTCTTCCTGCGGCGGTAATGTCCCAATGGACACATTGCCTGCACCATCGGTTAAGACAATGAGCAAAGGTTCCACATCAGGATGAATATGCTTTTCATGAGTCAGCACATCATGCGCCATGAACAACCCTGCTGAAAGCGGAGTCTTTCCGCCGACGGGAATATCCATCAGCGCGCGTTGTGCGAGTTGAACTGAGTTGGTTGGGGATAATACTAAAGTGGCGCGGTCTTTCTGGAAAACGATCAAGCCCACACGATCACGGCGTTGATAAGCATCGGTCAACAACGAAAGGATCGCACCCTTTGTTGCGTTCATGCGTTCTGCAACCGCCATAGACCAGGAAGCATCCACTAAAAACAAAACCAGGTTCGCAACACGCTTGACGCGGATCTTGCGCTGTAAGTCGCTTTTCTTGATCGAGAAAGCCAGTTTCTTGCGTTCTTCGACGCGCTGTTTTTGAAAGGGTGCTGCGGCACGGAAGGAGGCATCAAACGCGATATCTGTCAGGTTATCGCCTGCGGGACGCGACTTAATATAACGGCCGTGTTTACGCTCCGTTTTGGTGAGCGAACGGCGGCCTGCCTTTTGACGAGTTAATTTATCGAGCGGGGTATTGAGTTTACGAGGCTGGAAGGTCTCACCAGCTTTTACTTTTTGTCCGCCGTCCCACCAATTCGCATTGGAACTTGCAAAAACTTCCTGTTGCTGCATGGGTTCGGGATTGCCCTGCTGGGGACCTTCCTGCTGTTCATCTTCGAGTTTTAAGTTTTTTTTTCCTCGCCTTCGCCGTCCTGCTTGCTCTCGGATTCATCGTCCGATTCGCTCGGCTGAGACTGGCCCGCCAATTGCTCAATGCGTTCCTGCAATTGTTCAGTGGTCATCTCGGCTTGCTGGAAGGGAGTGCGTTTGATACGGTGCGGAAGCGCCAGCTCTGCGGCAAGCGCGATATCGTGATCGTTGATCTTGGTGCGGCCTTCGAAAGCAGCTTCAGCACGCGCAGCTTTGAGAATGACCAGATCCGCGCGGTGACCATCCACATTTAGGGACGAGGTCAAGGCGGCAATGGAAAGCAGGTCACGGCTGGTGTATTTGACCTGGTCAACCAGTTCACGTCCAAGCGCGATCTTCTGCGAAAGTTCATCTTCTTTTTCAAGCCATTTTGCGCGGAAGGCTTCGGCGTCGCGTTCATACGATAAATTGCGTTCCATGATGGTCACGCGTTCGCGCGCATCACGGATACCGACGATATCCACAGACAGTGCGAAGCGGTCCAGCAGTTGGGGGCGGAGATCTCCTTCTTCAGGATTCATCGTCCCAACGAGAATGAAGCGCGCTGGGTGGGCAAAAGAAATGCCTTCGCGTTCAACCGTGTTGACTCCCATGGCGGCTGAGTCCAGCAAAATATCCACGACATGATCATCGAGCAGATTCACTTCATCAATGTAAAGTAATCCGCGGTTTGCGGAGGCGAGCACGCCAGGTTCAAAATGACGTTCGCCTTTTTGAATGGCTTTTTCAATATCAAGCGTACCGACCACACGGTCTTCGGTGGCGGAAACAGGCAGGTTTACAAAAGGTGTGGCGCGTTCGGCGGTGGGAAGTTTTTTCGCAGCGGCGTAGCGTTCCTTGCACTCCGTGCACCATGTGCCGGATTTATCCGGGTCGCATCCGAAGCGGCAATCCTGCACAACCTTGACGTGCGGAAGCAGGGCGGCCAATGAACGGGCGGCAGTAGACTTTGCAGTTCCACGTTCACCGCGAATTAATACGCCGCCGATACGGGTATCAACGGCATTGAGAATGAGAGCGCGTTTCATGCGCTCTTGACCAACGATGGCTGTAAAGGGAAATATAGCGGGCATTTGTTTACTCCAAGGCGTGATTATACCGCCGGTTGAATAAATTACGAAGCTAATGGTATAGACCACAGTTTGATCAAGATTATTTGCAGCGTCCGGTAAAGGGCGTTTTATATGTCAAGGCAGAACATGTTTCGGCAGGCTAAACATTTTCCTCAAAACATCCTCGTTCATTAATAAAAAGTCCTTTTGTATCAGGGTTGTCAACTTCTGCATTCACTTGTATAATCCCGCTTACATTTCTGTAATTTGGAGCTACGCGTGATAGATAACAATGAAACCCTAAGTGGGCAAGGGAATGATAATGCCCAGGGAGAAACCCCGAATAATCAAACGATGGAGTCACTGCTTGAATCAGAGTCCTTAAGTGTTGAGCTGCCTCAAGTCGGGGAGATCCGCAAAGGCATGATCGCAAGCATTGGTGCAAGCCAGATCCTTATCAGTGTTGGCGCAAAGTCCGAAGGTGTTGTGGCTGGCCGCGAGTTGGAACAACTCACAGCTGAAGAACGCGCCGAACTTAAAGTTGGACAGGAAGTTAACGTTTTTGTGCTCAACCCTGAAGATCAAAATGGCAATGTCGTTTTATCTTTCAAGCGGGCACAGGAAGAAATGTCCTGGGAAAACGTTGAGAAGATGATCACTGATGAAACAGTGATCGATACCAAGATCATTGGTTTCAACAAAGGCGGATTGATCGTCGCAGTTGGAAATCTGCGCGGGTTTGTGCCTTCCTCCCAGATCAGCGCGTCACGCCGCGCCCAGTCCTCAGGCGACACTCCTGAACAACGCTGGCAGAAGATGGTTGGTCAGGCAATCTCGGTCAAGATCATCGAAGTGGACCGCGAACGCCGCCGCCTGATCCTTTCAGAACGCTCTACAAATACTGAAACCCGTTCTTCCATGAAAGACCGCGTTATCAGCGAATTGGAAGAAGGCAAGATCTATACAGGCAAAGTTACCAGCCTCGCAGATTTCGGCGCATTCGTCAACATCAACGGCGCGGACGGACTCGTCCACCTCTCCGAACTTTCATGGGACCGCTTCCAGCATCCCAAGGAACTTCTCGAAGTGGGGCAGGAAGTCAAAGTTAAAGTCATCAATGTTGACCGCGAAAAGAAACGCATTGGCCTTTCCATGCGCGCCCTTCAGGATGATCCCTGGAAGAATCGCGTTGAGAAGTTCAGCGTCGGTCAGCTTGTCGAAGGCCAGATCACCCGCCTGACCAAGTTTGGCGCGTTTGCCCGTCTCGAAGGCGATATCGAGGGACTAATCCACATCTCCGAGCTAAGTGAGAACCGCGTGGAACATCCCAAGGAAGTCCTCAAGGAAGGCGAAACCAAGACCCTGCGCGTCATCCGCATCGACGGCGACCAGCACCGCATCGGCCTCAGCCTCCGCAAAGTGGACTCAGCCGCATTTGCCGACAAAGACTTCAAGATGCTGACACAGGAATTCGGCGATCAGAGCGAAGAAACTCCGGATAACCCAGTAATTCCAGCCGAACCAGAAACGCCATCGGCTTCAGAAGAAAATAAACCAGAATAAAAAATTAACCAGAGCGCACCGAAAGGTGCGCTCTTCAATAATCCCATGCCACTTATAGTTGACGCCCACGCAGATATAGCCTTTAACATGTTCAAATACGGACGCGATTACACGCGCTCCGCCGCAGAAACACGCCAGCTTGAAATTGGCAGTCAAACCGTAGCAGACAATGAAGATGCGCTCCTCGGCTGGCCTGATTATCAGCGCGGACAGGTGGCGGTCATCTTTTCGACCATCTATGCCACCCCAATCCGTCACAGCTCAAGCAGCAATAAATCCCAGGTCTATAAGACATTCGACGAAGCCCATCAACTTTACAAAGAACAGTTATTGACCTACCACCGCATGACCGATTCCGCGCCCGATAAATTCCGCCTGCTCGCTTCAGTACGCGACCTGAACCTGCTCCTCGACCATTGGCAATCCCCCAGCGAGAACGGACATCCCGTCGGCATGGTGGCGCTCATGGAAGGCGCAGAGGGCATTCGTACTCCATCAGAACTGGAAGAATGGCATGAACTGGGTTTGCGCCTGATCGGCCCCGCCTGGGTCGGCACACGCTACAGCGGCGGCTGGAAGGAACCAGGTCCGCTCACAAAAGAGGGCCGCGAACTTTTATCCGCGATGGCAGATTACAACTTCATACTGGACCTCAGTCACATGGATGAACTTGCTTCCATCGAAGCGCTTGATATGTACCGCGGACCGATCGTTGGCACACACGGCAACTGCCTCGCGTTGATGCCAACCTCCGATTCAAACCGCCATTTCTCCGACCGCATTATTGAAGGCATCATCGAACGCGACGGTGTGGTGGGCGTGGTCCCCTACAACTCATACCTGAAGGTCGGCTGGACAGTTGGAAAACACTCCAGAGATGAAGTGCCGCTGGGGGTTGTCGCAGATCACATTGATCACATCTGCCAGATCGCAGGCGACTCGCTCCACGCGGGTATTGGATCGGATTTCGACGGCGGTTTTGGGTTACAGTCCGTTCCGCCAGAAATTGATACAATTGCCGATCTGCAAAATCTGGTATCCTTATTACAGGCACGCGGCTATTCTGAAAAAGATATTGAGAACATTCTCGGCGGCAACTGGCTGACGCGCCTGAAAAGGGATCTGCCAACCTCATGACAAAAAATCAACCTGTACCCGCATCCGCACCTGTGGAAACCACCCCACAACGTGATAACCCTGTCACACCACGTGTTCGCATCAGCATCGGTCTGGCACTGATCGGATTGGTGATCTTTGCGATCGGCGCAAAACCTGATTGGTTCGGCTGGGATCGCAGTCCAGTTGTAGGCTTTGTACAGATCATTGTCTTTCTGATCGGACTTGCCATCATTTGCCTTGGTGGATATATCGGCCTACAAAGCCTGTGGTGGGGACAGGAACGCACGATTACATCTGAGATCGGATCAAGACTGGCCGCGACCGGCTATGTGATCGCGGTTTTTGCAGGCTTGGCGGATATTTTCGGAATGGGCTCACAATCCTTTCCTCAGTCCCCTTATTTTGGCCCGTGGCAGGCTTCAGGAGTGCTTATCGGACAGGGTATTATTGCATTGGGCTTTTTGCTATTGATCCCGTTTAACGCTAAGCTATCGAATCAATAATTGTCTTTTACACTTCAATATGATAATGACCCAAGGCCCGCTGAAAAGCGGGTTTTGTTTATTATCCATGGAGGCATAGTTTTTATTTCACGGTACAATTTGAATAACCATTTTATCCTCAGAACCTTTTGGTATCCAAGTCTCATTATGAAAACACCGAGAATCCATTTTCAAAACGAAAATTTCACGCTCATCCATGACGACGTTGTATCAACCATGCTTGTGGATGCGAATAGCATAGACCTTGTCGTCACATCCCCGCCCTATAATGTGGATATCCAATACAATTCGCACAAGGACGATGTTTCTTATGCAGACTATTTGGAATTCAGCAAAATATGGATGTCGCGCTGTTTTGAATGGTTAAAAGAGGATGGGCGCTTTTGCTTGAATATTCCTCTCGACAAGAACAAAGGCGGTCAGCAAAGCGTTGGCGCCGACCTGACGGCCATCGCGAAAGAAGTCGGTTTTCATTATCACTCCACCATCATTTGGAATGAAGGAAATATCTCCCGTAGAACCGCCTGGGGTTCGTGGAAGAGCGCATCTGCTCCATATGTGATCGCTCCTGTTGAGCTGATCGTTGTGCTCTACAAGAACCAGTGGAAAAAAACAAGCGGCAGCAGGGTGTCGGATATTGAGCGGCAGGAATTCATGGATTGGACGAATGGCTTGTGGGTCTTTAATGGGGAAAGCAAAAAACGGATCGGCCACCCCGCTCCCTTCCCGATAGAATTGCCGCGCAGGTGCGTAAAGCTTTTCAGTTACGTGGACGATGTTGTCCTTGATCCATTCAGCGGAAGCGGAAGCACACTGATCGCTTCCGTGTCTAATAATCGAAAGGGCATTGGGCTGGATGTTGACAGCAAGTACTGCGAACTCGCACGTAAACGCATCCTGGCATACATTCAGCCGGAACAAGTTAAAATCCAAAAAAATAAAACTACGAAAAAGAAACCGACACCAGCTAAAAAGACCGAGCGCTGATCTCCGGGTCATTTTTACGTCTTTTTGTTTACTTGCGTACCGCACAAGTAAACAAAGGGAAAAAGATAATGCAGAGCAAAAATTCCCGCAACCGTTTCGATAAAAAAGATTCACTCGAACTCGGCGAACATGCCGAGCAGAATTTCATTCTCCTTGCTGTTAAACTGGGGTGGAAAATTTCAGCCTCATCGAAAGCTGAAAATATTGACGACCATTGGGATTATCTTGTCGAAAAAGAAGATAAGCAATTCAAAGTTGAAGTGAAGAGCGCGAAACGCGTTGACAGGCACGATTTGGACGCTCAGTTGGATTATGTTTGGGTGGAATTCCAAAATGTGCGCGGTAAAGTCGGCTGGGTGTTTGGCAAGGCAGATATCATCGCGTTTGAGAAGGAATCCACTTTTATCTTTGTCAAACGACTTGACCTGCTGGCATTGGTGAATAAAAAAGTAGACCTTGTTGCCAAGGTACGCGACCCGAAAGATGCGCTTTATAAAATTTACAGGCGCGATGGCCGCAAGGATAAGTTAACCCTGCTGCCGATCAACGACATTGAAGAGATAAAATTCATGGAATGGAGAAACACTTAAATGCGTTTGAAAATAAAAAAATGTGCTCAAACCATATTCAGCCTGTTCTTTTTTCTGACCGCCTGCTCTCCTGCTGCTGTAACCGCTGTAAATATTGAATCTCAGCCTGAGTCCCTTCCTGTAACTTCAACAATTCCTCCGCTGACTTCCACATCCGCGCCGCCCACTGAAACATTTACCCCCACACATACAGAGACTCCTACAGCCACCAGTAGTGCCACAGCCATTCCCACAGTGGATAGCCTGAGAGCCACCGTCACCGCGGATCTGTTAAGCTGTCGTTATGGACCTGGGTCAGAGTATTTATATTTATTCGCGCTAAAGAAAAGCGCTGTCATAGAGTTGATCGGGCGCACAGATGGAAATAGCTGGCTATTGGTTAACAATGAACCGCAGCAATGCTGGGCACATTCGAAATTCCTGGACATTTCAGGTGATCAGCAACTTCTGAAGATCATGTACCCCGCTGAAGACGGTTACAAATTGCCAGTTTCGCCGTATTATGTACGCACCACGATCTTAAATGCGGTCCGCAAAGAGGGTAATAAGATCACCGTGGACTGGATCCATATCCCGGTCAGTCCTGGCGATTATGAAGACGCGGACATGTTCCAATACATCATCGAGGTCTGGCGCTGTGAAGACGGTCAGATACTCTTTGAACCGTTGGTTTCAAATTATCCACTGATCACCTTCGTGGACGAAGCAGGCTGCACATCCGCCTCACACGGACGTGTGTACGTGCAGGATAAACATGGCTACGCAGGACCGGCTGAGATCCCATGGCCCGAGAAATAAGCATCCTCTGATCGCACAAATTTCACATATAAAAAAAGACCTCCAAGAATAAACTTGGAGGTCTTTTTTGGCTCCTGACCTAGGACTTGAACCTAGAACCTAGCGGTTAACAGCCGCTCGCTCTGCCGATTGAGCTAGTCAGGAAAGCGACCGACATTATAAGGGTCAGCATGGGGAATGTCAAGTAGATGATCAAGTTGGTTCTGATGAAAAGCAACGGTATTCTGATAACAATTTCTAGAATCTTCGCTTCACCCAGAATGACATTATTAATAATGGATCGAACTTAGGTTATCCAACTTATCTGTACTATGAGTAGCATGGATGCGGCGAATGGTGCCTGTCAAGCCGCGCACGACAAGGCTTTCGGTTGTAATATGATTTCCATAGTAGCGCACACCTTGAAGCAATTCACCATCGGTGATGCCTGTGGTCGCAAAGAAGACATCTTCTGAGGAAACCAGGTCATTCATGTTTAATATCTTATCAAAGTCATAACCTGCCTCACGTCCGCGTTGCAGTTCGTCCTCGTCACGAGCAAATAATTTGCCCTGGATCTCGCCGCCCATTGCGCGCAGCGCGCAAGCTGTGATCACACCTTCAGGGGTGCCGCCGATGCCAAAGAGAACATCCACGCCCGAGTCAGGCTGAGCAGTCATCAAGGCGGCGGCAACATCGCCATCAGGAATTTCGCGGATACGCGCGCCGGCTTTGCGAATTTCAGCGATCATATCGTCATGGCGCGGACGGTCAAGGATGATGGTGGTCAGGTCTTCCACCGCCCTGCCTTTTGCCCTGGCGATCGCCTTAAGATTTTCCGTAATCGATTTTTCAATATCAATTTTGCCTTTGGCTTCGGGTCCCACCGCGATCTTGTTCATATATAAAAACGGACCGGGGTTGAACATTGTCCCGCGCGGGGCAACAGCCACCATTGCGAGCGAATTTGAACGGCCAAATGCCAAAGGGCGGGTCCCGTCAATTGGGTCCACAGCAACATCCACATCAGGCTGTGAACCGTTGCCCACTTTCTCGCCATTAAATAACATCGGAGCCTTATCCTTCTCCCCCTCACCGATGACGATGATCCCATTCATGTCCACAGTCCCGAGGACAAGGCGCATCGCATTGACCGCAGCCTGATCAGCTCCTTCTTTATCACCTCGTCCCATATAGCGGCCAGCCAGCATCGCCGCTGCTTCTGTGACGCGCGCAAGTTCAAGCGCAAGGTTTCGAGTAGGGGTAGCGCCAAGAACACTCATGATGCCTCCAAATTTATATGATGAACCAGACCAGGAAATAATAACCGATCACCGCACCCCATAACCACGAGTCGATACGGTCGAAAAAACCACCATGCCCGGGGATAATATCACTTGAGTCTTTGATACCTGACTGGCGCTTGAACATGCTTTCGCCGAGATCGCCAAAAGGCGGAAGGGTTCCGAGCAATAATCCCATGATCGCACCCTGCCAAATGGTAATGTCACTCGTCAGGCTTCCAAACGTCTTGAACACCCAGACATAGAATCCGCCAGTAACCATCCCAGTGAAAACACTGGCAGCATACCCTTCCCAGCTTTTCTTGGGGCTGAGACGCGGCGCCATTTTATGTTTGCCGTATGCCCTGCCAATCGAATACGCGCCTGAATCCCCCGCCCAGACGCAGAACATCACCAGCATAAACCACCAACCGCCTTCTGGAAGATTCCGCAACTCAAACAAGTAGGAACCAATCCAGCCGATATATGTAACCCCGCCAATGGTCATACAAAAATCAAGCGCGGATTGGTCGCGTCCGCGCTCATAACTAACCAGGTGATATGCCATTGCAATAAGGATGATCGCTGCAAATACAGGCTGTGCGAACCCGGGGAAGAACGCGCGCATGATGGTTACAAGCGCAACGCCTCCCACAGTAATATGCATCTGCGGTTCAAATTTCACCGCTCTAAAAAGATGAACATATTCCCAAGCCGCACCAAGCAGAAATGTGCCCATCAACAAATAATAAAAGATGCCGCCAAAGATGATGGCAGGCACCCCGATTAAAGCAAGTCCAAGAGCTGTGATCAGTCTTTTACGCATTGGATTCCTGTAATTCTCCCGATGATACCTTCCCAAAACGCCTGTCACGCTGGGAAAAAGATTCCAATGCCTGACGATATTCTTCCTTGTTAAAGTCCGGCCAGAAAGTTGGCGTTATATACCATTCTGAATACGCAGCCTGCCAGATCAGGAAATTACTCACACGCAGCTCACCTGAAGTACGGATGATAAGGTCAGGATCTGGAACGCCGGCGGTATATAAATATTTGCCAACCAGTTCATCTGTTACTTTTTCAGGAGGCACTCCATCCTTCATCATGCGTTGAATGGCTTGAACAATCTCATCACGCCCGCCATAATTAAACGCAATATTCAAAACCAAACGGTCATTATTCTTTGTGACATCAATCGCATCAAGAACTTTTTCCTGAAGAGAAGGCGCAAGTCTTTCCAGACGGCCAATATGACGCAACTGCACGCCTTCTTTATTCAATTCATTTAACTCACGGTCTATGACATCTTCAAGAATATACATCAACCCCTTTACTTCTTCGGGTGGGCGTCCCCAATTCTCGGTAGAAAAGGCATAGATGGTGAGATATTTAACCCCAAACTCAACACTCGCACGGATCACACGGCGCAGGTTCTCAGTCCCAGCCTTGTGACCAGCCAAACGCGGCAAGCCGCGCTGCAACGCCCAACGTCCATTGCCATCCATGATCATGGCAACGTGTTGGGGAACTTTTTCGAGAGGGATCGAGGCGGGAGTTTCAGCCATATTTAAGACTCGGTAGAGTGTCCAATCAAAAAACTATACTTCCATGATCTCTTGTTCTTTGCTATAGCCGTGCTTCGCAACTTCTTCAATGAATTTATCAGTCAACTTCTGAAGATCATCTTCACCGCGCTTGAGATCATCCTCGGTGATCATTTTTTCTTTTTCATAATCACGCAGGTCGTTGTGCAGGTCGCGGCGAATATTTCGAATCGCAACACGGGCTTCTTCCAAACGATGCCCCATTTGCTTTACCAGGTCACGGCGGCGTTCCTCATCCAAAGGAGGCAAATTCAAATGGATCACCTTGCCGTCAGAATTGGGATTCAGCCCAAGATTTGAGGCGCGGATCGCTCTCTCAATATCTTTGATGGAGCCCGCGTCGAACGGCTTAATCATGATCGAACGCGGTTCAGGCACGCTAATGGATGCCAGCTGTATCAAATGAGTCGGTGTTCCATAATAGTCCACAGAAAGTCTTTCCACCAAGGCCGGGCTGGCGCGCCCAGTTCGAATCCCCGCCAGGTCATCTGACAAGGATTGGATCGCGCCACGCATTCTTGATTCAGCATCTTTCAAAAGATCTTTAATTTCTTCGGTACTCACAATCTTCCTCCTGCCGCCTTGAGTGTAAACTGCCCAATTTGAAAAAGGAAATTATGAATATGAAGATAAATTTCCTTTGACAATCTACGCGGCACTGTGTGATAAATAATTACTACGCAAGGATACCTTAAAACAAGAATTTATGCTATGGGAGCGTGATTACGCGAGAGAAAATGAATAAAATTGATAGTCTCTCAATTAACCAATCTTTCCTCTTTCATTCAAAAAGTAATGAAGAAAGAGGAAAGAAGTTGTAATAACGCTAACTTTGGAAAGAAATTTAGGCGCTGACCAACGTGCCGACCTTTTCGCCGCGCAGTGCGCCCAACAAGGCTTTTGAATCCCAAAGATTGAGAACCAGGATCGGCAGGTCATTTTCCATGCATAAAGTGATGGCGGTACTGTCCATGACTTCAAGCCTGCGGTTCAGCACTTCGATATAGCTTAACTGATCAAACTTTACCGCATCCGGATTCTTTTTCGGATCCGAGTCATACACGCCATCCACCTTTGTGGCCTTGATGACGACTTGCGCGTCAATTTCTGTTGCCCGCAATGCCGCGGCTGTATCTGTGGAGAAGAAGGGATTTCCCGTGCCCGCGCCAAAGACCACCACGCGCCCTTTTTCCAAATGACGGATGGCGCGACGGCGGATATAAGGCTCGGCAATGGCCCGCATTTCGATGGCAGACATCACACGTGTAAAAACGCCCTGTCGTTCAAGGGCATCCATCAACGCCATCGCGTTCATCACA
Organism: Candidatus Villigracilis saccharophilus; assembly: GCF_016711665.1. NCBI lineage: Bacteria > Bacillati > Chloroflexota > Anaerolineae > Anaerolineales > Candidatus Villigracilaceae > Candidatus Villigracilis > Candidatus Villigracilis saccharophilus. The sequence goes on along the minus strand of NZ_JADJSO010000021.1, from coordinate 10,906 downwards.
GTAGCCAGCATGCCCATGTAATCTGCAGTGGAACGATCCATGCCGCGGTCCAGCCCCTGTTTGCCGCGCCACAAATTTCCTGCTCCGATCACAACCGCCACATCCACACCCATCTCGCGGACCTCCTTGATACGACTGGCGATCGATTCTGCCTCATCCACATCAATGCCAAATCCAGCCTTACCGCCCAGCGCTTCCCCACTTAATTTGAGAAGGATACGTTTATATTTCAGATCAGACATTCATGCCTCCAAATAAATTTTTTAGGTTAATACGTATTTGAAAAAAAGCCAACCCGAAGGCTGGCTTTTCTAAACTACTTAATTTGTACTTTCACCCAGCTCCCATCGCTGGAAGCGGCGAACGATCACACTTTCGCCGATGGCTGCAATACTCGACAAAATTAATTTTTCAATGGTCATGGTTTCGTCACGGATATATGTCTGGCGCATAAGGCAGACTTCGTCCTTATACTTCTCAACACGACCAGCAACGATCTTTGCCATAACAGCCTCAGGTTTTCCTTCTTCAACAGCACGGGCACGGGCGATCTCAGCTTCATGCTCAAGTTCTGCGGCGGGAATCTCTTCAGCAGTCACATACCTGGGAGCGCTTGCAGCGATCTGCAATGCGATCTCATGAGCAAGAGAGCGGAATTTTTCAGCGCGAGCCACAAAATCTGTCTCGCAATTCACTTCCACCATAACGCCCACACGTCCGCCACCGTGAGAATACATTTCCACGATACCGTTGGAAGCGGTTCGATCCGCGCGTTTCGCGGCAGTGGCCATGCCTTTTTCGCGCAACCAATCCACAGCCTTCTGATAATCACCATCCGCTTCCTGCAAGGCCTTGCGGCAATCCAACATCGGTGCGCTGGTAGCGGCGCGCAATTCCTTGATCATTTGAGTTGTTATTTCCATTTCACAATCCTTGAAAAATTCTATGAAGTAGTAGGTTACGCAGCTTCGCCAGCAGCGGGCTCGTCATTCACGGCGGGAGTTTCTTCCACCTTGCGGGTAACATTCAATTTTGCCAATGTGGATTCGCCGAGCAAAATATCTTCTGTCTCAACCTGATCAGTATCAACTACAGGCTTGCGGGGTCCGCGCGTCCTGGCTTTATTTGCTTCAGCCTTAACTTCTTCAACCTGTTCAGGTTCGTCTTCCTTACGCATCGCCTTGCCTTCGAGCACTGCATCAGCGACCTTGGCAACCAGCAATTTGATGGCACGAATGGCATCATCGTTGGAAGGGATCACATAATCAACATTCTGCGGATTGCAATTGGTATCCACCAATGCAACGATCGGGATCTTGAGCAGATTTGCTTCACGCACTGCGGCTTCTTCGCGACCCACATCGATAATGAACAGCAGATCAGGGCGGCGCTTCAAAATGCGTGATCCAGAGAGACGGGTTGTCAGGCGCAAAATATCGCGCTCAATGAGCAAGCCTTCCTTTTTGGTCAAACGATTAATCTCACCACTATCGCGCAATTTCTCAAGGCGTTCCAACTCCTGAATACGCTTATACATGGTTGACCAATTGGTGAGCATACCACCCATCCAGCGTTCGGTCACATACGGCATGCCGCAGCGGATGGCTTCTTCAGCAACGGTTTCCTGTGCCTGGCGCTTTGTGCCGACAAAAAGAACATTGCCGCCATTCGCAACCGTATCACGAATGGTGTTATAGCCCTGATTCAACAACTTAACGGTCTGTTGCAGGTCAATGATATGAATACCGTTACGCTCGGTGAAGATGTACGGCTTCATGCGCGGATCCCACTTGTTCGTGCGATGTCCGAAGTGGACACCGCTCTCAAGCAGGGCCTTCATAGAAATGACGGCCATTTGTATTTCTCCTTAACTTTTGCCGTTCTCCAACGCGCAGTGTAATCACTGGCGTGGAACGGAATGAGTTTAGCGGGGATACGGTCTTTCAACCTAACCCGCTCAGGGACGCTTATTGCCCGTCCCGGGCAGAATGTGCTTTTTTCAAAGCCGCAGGATTATATCATAGGATTCAGGAATGAAAATCCCCTATCTGCTACGATTTGTAAACTGGCGGAAGAGGCAAAAGCATAAGTAAGAGCGAAGCCAGCTCCGAATGTGGAGCTGACTTCGCTCTTACTTGAGGTAATTCTTGTTTATTGTTTTTATGCCGGTACAGCTTTGCTATATAACTGGTGCCTGAGAAAATCTATGTCTTTCCGTACACGCCCATCACCATTTTTGTATTGATCCTTGACCTTATCAATCGCAGACATGACCGTCGAATGGTCGCGCCCGCCCAATGCCTCTCCAATTTGCGGGAAGGAGATCTTGGCTTCTTCACGCAGTAAATACATGGCGATCTGTCGGGGGTGCGCTACTTCTTTTGTGCGGTCACGGCCTAACAGTTTTTCGATGGACAATTTATAGTAATCAGCCACTTGGTTGACAATTTTCTCTGGTTCCAGGTCACTGCGGGATGGCAACAAGTCGGAAAGAGCCACTTCCACAAGACTTGGGGTGAGCGCAGATCCGCTCAGGTCTGCAAATGCCACGATCCGATTCAACGCGCCTTCGAGTTCACGAATATTGGACTGCACCTGCTTGGCGACGCTTTCCAAAATCTCATCCGAAATATGACGGCCTGTGCGTTCAGCTTTGGAGCGCAGGATAGCAAGACGGGTTTCGAAATCGGGAGCCTGAATATCGGCAGTTAACCCCCACTCAAAACGGGAGCGCAGGCGTTCTTCCAAGGTGACCAGAGACTTGGGAGGACGATCGGACGAAACGATGATCTGCTTGTCCTGTCCATGCAGGGTATTAAAGGTATGGAAGAATTCCTCTTGCGTGGACTCCTTGCCTGCAATAAATTGGATGTCATCCACCAGCAAGACATCCGCAGAGCGATATTTCTCGCGAAAAGCCTGTGTTGTATGGGTACGAATGGCATTGATCATGTCATTTGTAAATTCTTCAGAAGAAACATACAGAACGCTCAATCCGTCGGCATAGCAGGCATTCCCAATTGCATGCAACAAGTGCGTTTTCCCAAGCCCCACACCACCATAAAGAAAAAGAGGATTGTAGGCACGGGCGGGTTTTTCTGCCACTGCTTGACAAGCTGCATGCGCAAGGCGATTACCGGAGCCGACAACATAGGTATCAAAAGTATAACGAGGATTGAGTGTAATGTGACGCGGTTTTGGCTCTGGGATGGTAGTCTCGATAGAAGCAGGAACAGGCTCAGGATCGGTATGCGAATCGTGCTCATCCACCTGGGTAACAACGAATTTAACAGAAACATTCGAATTCAATATTTCGATCAACATGCGGCTAACCGTGGCCATGAGACGACTTTCCAGCCAGTCGCGCGCATATGCATTACGGACACCAACTGTGAACATGCCATTATCATAAGACAGGGGATGCGTGTCACGCACCCAGGTATCGAAAGATGCCTTTGGCATTTCCATTTGAAGCTGTGCGAGTACAGAATGCCATGCTTGCTCTGCGTTCATAAAATTTCCTTAGCGTAGAATTTTTAAGTACATTAAATAGCCCGCCTTGTATCGCGGCTTTCGAGTTTTGCAACGTTATTTTTTAAAATGGTACAGGGGTTCGGATGCGAAGGGCAAACATCCTTTATAACAGCGTAGATACATTCTAGCAGATAGCGCCAATAGATAACAGGCGATAGGCCTACGGTTAGCTAAAAAGATTTGTTTTTTTAAGGTTGGTGAATGTTAAAGAAAGATCGCGCAATCAAGGCAGATACCGCCATGCAATAGAACGTGTGTTTCAGCCAAGCACACCAGAGTTCACCCAGAGTACCCCCATATATGGGTATAAATAATTATTTTAAGGCAAATGGCATATTCCCATCTTAAAAAATCGTGATGTTAAAGTTTTTAGATTCATATTAAACGAGACTCGAGTTCCTGTGATTCGTTTTGCAATGATTCAACATTTTCGTGATTCAATGTTTTATCGAGCGCGGAACCCATACAAGGATGGTTGTCCCCTCTCCGTGGACCGATGAAATATCAATATCCCCGCCGACCGCGTGCGCGCGTGTTTGCATGTTCGCGAGGCCGTGTCCGATGGATGTTTGCATCTTATCCAAATCGAAGCCTTTGCCGTCATCTTTGATCTCAAGCAGCGCGCGTTCGCTGGTTGTCCACACAACGATTTGTACTTTTTTTGCCTTTGCGTGTTTTGCAGCGTTAGCCAATGCTTCCTGGCAAATATGGAATAAAGCCAATGACTGTGTATGCGGCAGGTCTTTCATATCAGCATCAGGGCCGGTAAAGATCACTTCAGAGAAAGTATGGGCGCGGTATTCTGCGATCAGGCGTTTGATGCCTGCCAATAAGCCCTCATTGCCAAGTTGACGCGGTCTCAAGTCAAGGATATAGGCCCGAATATCACGGATTGCCTGATTTAGTCCATCAATCGCGTGATGGATGCGGTCTTTGGCGGACACGGGATCATCATTCAAGGTAAGCTGGACACCCTCAAGCGCCAGACCGACACCATAAATAGATTGAATGATGCCGTCATGCAGATCCATACCGATACGGTCTCGTTCTTCCAAAACGGCCAACCTGCGCGCATTGGAATGCAAACGGGCATTCTCGATCGCAAGCCCGGCCCATGCACCCACAGCTACCAGCATTTGAACATTTCTTTCATCAAACGGATCATTCGTACGGGTTGCAATGCTCATCACGCCCATTAGATTTTCGCCTGAGAGCAAGGGAACACATGCAATTTGCTGAAAGCCAGCCTGGACAACCGCGTCACGCAGGAAACTTGCATCACTCGCCAATTGCCTGCCGACCAAAGGCTTGCGGGTCTTGGCAACGATGCCTGGATACCCATCACCGACATTAAAAATATTACGCGTCCAAAATGCTTCCGCGGCTTGACCGCGATGCAGGACCATACGGAGTGTGGTTTTGTCTTCTTCCAGCAGAAAAATATCGCCAGCTTCGACCTTCATGTAGTTCATCACAAGCCCAAGGGTCTTGTTAAGGATCTCGTCCAGTTCCAGGCTCGAGGTCAGGGTGGATGCGATGCCATTCAGCAGTCCCATATCCACGTTGCGGCGGGTCAGCGCCACGTCGCGCTCCTTCATTTGTTCATACAAACGGGCATTGGTGATGGCAGTAGCCGCATAGGAAGCCAGCATTTGGATGATCATTTCATCATCTGCGGTAAATTCCACGGCATCTATTTTTTCGGTCAGGTAGATCTGTCCCAATTGCTTATCACCCGCGCGGATCGGAACCCCCAAGAATGACGCCATCTTCGGGTGAAACGCGGGAAATCCAACAGCGTGCGGATGATCCGATATGACTGGAATACGCAATGGAAATTTAACATCCATTAACTCACCGATCAGACCTTTCCCAACGGGAGGATGCGCCATTTTCTTGATCTGGGCATCGGTCATACCGATCGTGATGAACTTTATAAGTTTTCCAGTATCATCCAAAACCCCAAGCGCCGCATAACGCGCATCCACCTGCTCACAGGCAGTGGATACAATGCGTTCAAGCAATGTTTCAAGCGAAACATCCTTGACCAATTCCAAACTTGCGCTGTGAAGCGCAAATAAACGGTCCTGCAATTGTTCACGGGTAAGGAGCATACAGACATTATAATCAATCCGTTGCTTTTTGATAGAATTTGAAAGAAGCCAAACACTATACTTGGGATAACTCACATGACCAATTCGCGTATCTCTGGATTTTATAACCTGACCCTCGAAGAACGCCGTGCCAAACTTGCGGAAGCCTCGGGTCGGACGCCCGAAGACCTGCTCCCGTTCACTACAGGCGGACTCTCCGCTGAATCAGCCGACCACATGATCGAGAATGTGATCGGCATGTATGCGCTGCCAGTCGGCATCGGGCTGAATTTCATGGTCAACGGGCGCGATGTGTTGATTCCCTTTGTCGTGGAAGAACCGTCCGTTGTGGCAGGCGCGTCATTTATGGCAAAACTTGCCCGCGCTGGCGGCGGATTCACAGCCACAACTACCGAGCCGTTGATGATCGGTCAGATGCAGTTGATCAACGTGGTCAATATGAATGAAGCGCGGCTAAAGATATATGAACACAAAGCTGAACTACTCGCCACAGCTGATGCGATTGACCCGATCCTGAAAAAATTCGGCGGCGGCGCACGTGACCTTGAAGTCCGAATGATCGAAGAATCGGCCATTGGTCCATTTATTGTTATTCACCTGATCTATGATGTACGTGACGCGATGGGCGCGAACGCGGTCAACACGGCCTGTGAAAAACTCGCGCCGCAGATCGAAGCCATTACAGGCGGAAAAGTTCACTTACGGATTTTGTCGAATCTGGCAGATAGAAGAATTGCCCGCGTGCGCTGTACAGTCCCCGTCAGCGAGTTGACCATGGGATTTGAATCCTTCAAAGGCGAGACCGTGCGCGACGGCATCATTGCCGCTTATGCCTTCGCAGCAGCCGATCCCTACCGCGCAGCGACCCACAACAAGGGCATCATGAACGGCGTGGACTCGGTCGTGATCGCCACCGGCAACGACTGGCGCGCCATCGAAGCCGGTGCGCACGCTTACGCGGCCCGTTCTGGCAGATACACATCCCTCTCCACCTGGGGCAAGGACAAGGACGGTAACCTCGTCGGCACGCTCGAAATGCCAATGGCGGTGGGAATCGTCGGCGGGGCGACCAAAGTCCACCCGGCCGCTCAAGCCGCAGTTAAGTTGATGGGCGTCAAGACCGCCTCCGAATTATCAGAGATCATCGTCTCAGTCGGTCTTGCTCAAAATATGGCCGCCCTGCGTGCCCTCGCCACCGAAGGTATCCAACGCGGACATATGTCCCTGCACGCAAGGCAGGTCGCCATCGCCGCTGGCGCATCTGGCGAGTTGATCGAGAAGGTCGCCGCGCAAATGGTGGCGGAGAAGATTGTGCGGGTGGATCGAGCGGAAGAGATTTTGAAAGGATTGTAAGGGCCGCCGTGCGTCGCGATCCGCCCCAACTCAAACCAATGGATATTTGGGATGTACGCGCCTTTGTTTACAAAAATTTTGCGGATACGACTCACCCGCCGAGTGTGGAAGACGCTGCCCAGCACTTTAACAGCACTAACGAAGAAGCTGGCGAATTGTACAAGGAATTACACAATCGCCACTCCTTCTTCCTCGAACCAAATACAATGACTATCCGCATGGCGAACCCGTTTTCAGGGATTCCCACGGACTTCAAAGTCCATGCAAACGGGAAGACCTATTACGCAAACTGCGCCTGGGACATGCTCGGCATTCCCGCCGCTCTGCACTGTGACGCAGTCATCGACGCAGTGTTTACAGAGAGCAACGAAGCCATTCAATTGGAAGTAAAGGATGGCAAGGTTACAAACGGTGAACTACTTGTCCACTTTCCAATTGCTTTCTCACGCTGGTACGATGACCTCGTCTTCACCTGAGCGACCATGCTTCTCTTTCGGTCGGAAGAATGGGTTGAAAAATGGTGCAAGCAAAATCATCTCGAACGCGGAGAAATTCTGACCATCAACCAAATTTGGGAACTCTCGAAACTCTGGTACAGTAATCGAATGTCTGTAGATTTTCATGGACGAAGTGTCGAACAGGTTGCTGAGGTTTTCAGGCAGGCTGGGTTGACGTCAGCGTTTTGGCATGGAGCGGGATAAATCCCTCCCTCAGTTCATGGAAGTCGGATAAATCCGACTCGTCCATCAGCCCGAAGGGCTTCCACGCACTGAGGCAGGACTTTAGTCCGCACCGTGCAGGTAGGTTTGACTTCAAAGTTTTGGTTCGGTTCGGGATAAATTTCTCCCTCAGTTCGTAAGAGTCGACTCAAGCCGACTCGTCCACCAGCCCACAGGGCTTCCACGTACTGAGGCAGGATAATAATCCGCACCGAGCGGGCAAATTTGAAGTCAGCGTTTGGTAAATGTAAAAACAATGAGACTTGGAAAACGGTTATGACAATTACAATTACATCATCCACTACCAAGCAAGATGTTTATAAACACATTTCAAGTTCAGCCAGTTATGGAAATCTTGGATTATTCGTTGGAACAGGATTTTCAAAAGCTGTACTAAATGATGATGATAAGCAAATTGCATTATCATGGGGGGAACTCTTAGAGAAAATTTGCGGAAAGTTCGATATTGACTATGATGCCATATTTAAAGACGGAATAGGGTATCCTGAGATAGCAACTAAAATTTGTCTCGCATATTCAGAGCAATCGGGAAAAACATACGGTCAGGCTTTAAGTGAAGTTAAACGAAAAGTGGCTAGTTTAACATCTTGGTATCCCAACGATAAAAACCGAGATGAATTTTTAACCTATTTTGAGCATTTATCTGTTGCGTGGATAATTACGACAAATTACGATTTAGTAATAGAAAGTTTATTAACAGGCAAATCTATACCACTAGGCCCGAATGACCAACTTACAAATCCAAAAAACATTATTCCTATTTATCATTTGCACGGAATGCGTACAAACCCAGAAGAAATAGTTATCTCCCAAGAAGATTATGTTTCTCTTTTTCGACCCAACGAATACCGTCAAATCAAATTAGCTTTGACATTGAAAGAGTCAACAGTATTACTCCTGGGCTATGGGTTAGGGGATGTTAATGTCTTAACTGCAATAGACTGGTCAAAAAATGTATTCAAGGGTGGAACAGTTGACTTTCCTCAAGATGTAATTCAAGTATTAAGAAAAACTAACCCCATAGAAACACCTTATAGAGACCGTAATGGAATCTTAATTGTAGAAACAGATGAAATAAGGAATTTTTTTAATGAGTATGTAGAAGTAAGAAAAGAAGAAATAGTAAGAGAAGCTAATATTACTAAATCATTGGCTTCTATACAAACTATGTTAAATGCGCCCACGCAAGAAAGCATAAATCAATTTATAGATAACAATGATTTTCGAAAAGCATTAATTCAGATATTATCTTCGTCTCCAATCCACTTAACATCTGGTTTTATTTCTTATCTTGATAAATGCTTAACTGAAACCTGGATAAGAACCTCACCAAGTAATGCTTTTGAAGGTTATAACCAAAACTTAAGACTTCTCCTTGATATCTTAACTGGATTTAGTACAAAAAACATTCCTCCCGCTTTATTTCAAACTGCTTATGGATTAGAACGGGTCGCATATTACATCGGAACAGGTAGCGGAGAATCATGGGCAGCTGCTCGAACATGGAATAATAGAAAAGGCGAAATAAGCGCCGACATGGTTAAAGAACTTAGGGATATAGCAAATCAATATTCTTATATAAGGTTGAAACAATTATTAAATACAATAAAGAAGGATTAAATGACAACTCCTAATTCAATACACTCCCCCACACTCCTCAAACCCATCAAGCCAGTTGGCATTGTCGGCTACGGCGCGTATGTGCCGCGCTATCGTCTGCCCGCGAAGGAAGTCGCGCGCGTATGGACAGGCAAGACCAGCGGACTTCCCATCAAAGAGAAAGCCGTGCCCGGACTTGATGAAGATGTGATCACCATGTCCATCGAAGCGGCGCGCAATGCCATGCTCCGTGCTCAAATTGACCCGACAGAACTGCGGGCGGTTTGGGTAGGATCAGAGTCGCATCCGTATGCGGTGAAGCCAACGTCCACGTTGGTTGCCGAAGCGATCGGAGCAGTCCCCAACACGCAAGCCGCAGATTGGGAATTCGCCTGTAAAGCCGGCACCGAAGCGATGGTCGCCGCGATGGGACTGGTCGGCTCTGGTATGGGACATTACGCCATGGCCATCGGGATGGATACCGCCCAAGGCAAGCCGGGCGACGCACTCGAATACACCGCAGGCGCAGGCGGCGGCGCGTACATCATCGGTCCCGCTGAAGAGTCACTGGCGGTCATCAACGCATCGTATTCCTACGTCACCGACACGCCCGATTTCTGGCGCCGCGAATATCAAAAGTACCCCGAGCATGGAATGCGCTTCACGGGTGAGCCTGCCTACTTTAAGCACATCACCGAAGCCGCCACCCATCTCATGGAAGCCAGCGGCACCACCGCCAAAGATTACAAGTGGGCGATCTTCCATCAGCCGAACACAAAATTCCCGCAGCGTGTCGCAGGTCAACTCGGATTTTCTGCGGAACAAATCGCGCCCGGGCTTTTAGTCCACACGATTGGCAATACCTACGCCGGCGCAGCCATGATCGGCCTGACAGCGACTCTCGACATCGCCCAGCCCGGCGACAGAATCCTCGTCGTCTCTTTCGGATCGGGAGCTGGCTCAGACGCCTTTGACATTCTCGGCACTGACAAAGTCACCGCCCGCCAGGGTCTCGCTGTGAAGACGCAGGAATACATCGCCCGCAGAACTGAAATTGATTACGCGACGTATGTCCGCTACCGCGGCAAGTTGGCGATGAAATAAGGGGATGATCTTTTCGATGAAACGAATGATCGTCTTTTTATCAGTCCTCTCGCTGAGCATATCAGCTTGCAATGCGGTATCCCCTACGTCAACACCCGTGGTTTTGGCAGACAGTTTTTTCTCAGGATACGCCTTTGTGGACGCGAATGGAAACAGCCAGATCGACTCTGCGGATACGCCCTTGAAAGATGCAATATTTATTGTTCAACTTGAAGGCGGCGCGGAGTTTGGCGGGCTGACCGATGAGTCAGGAAATGCATTTGTGCTCATCCCTGCCGCTGTTACTTACCCTGTAACTTTAATGATGAAACCACCCGCTGAAAGTGCATTCACCCTCATCGGCCCGCCCACTATTGTTCTGCAGGAAATAGCCAGCGAAAAAGCCAACTTCCTTTTTGCATCAAAGTAACAAACTCATAAATTAACATTCCAGGTAAATCATGGCATTCTTCGACCTCCTCT
>NZ_JADJSO010000020.1:0-97831 GCF_016711665.1 Candidatus Villigracilis saccharophilus | reverse complement strand
ACAAGCATCATCGTAAACCCCATGGTGATGAATTCATTAAACCATTGCAGGCTGGATAAAAGGTAATAATAGCGCTGCGCTGCTGTTAATTGATTCTTTGGATCCACCCAATGAGCCCAGGGCATCAGCGATTCCCAATGCTTCCGTAAGACCTGGATTCCGCCAAAACACCAGCGAAAACGCTGTTTCTTTAAGCCCTCAAAATTTAACGGCATGATGCCGTGTCCATAGGCTTGATTAATATAAATGGACTTATATCCCAGCTTGAGGATGCGCAGGCTCGCCTCGGCATCCTCTGTGATACACCACTCGTCCCACCCGCCAATTTCCTCCACCACAGACTTGCGGATCAATCCCATCGTGCCGCAAAAGATAATTGCATTATGTTCATTCCTCGAAGGCATGGAGACTTCGAAAAAATATTTGTATGCGTCATAACAGGCTTCTAAAAATGGATTGCCCTTGTAGTCGCGATAATCCTGCGGTGTCTGGACAAAGGCCACCCTTGGATCAACAAAGTGCGGAACGAGTTCGCTCAAGTAATTCGGCTGGACTTGATAGTCGGCGTCTATGATCGCAATGATCTCCGCCTCGGGATCGGTTTGCGTGAGGGCAAAGTTCAATGCGCCGGATTTATATCCGGGCCATTTATCAAGGTGAAGACATTTAAAGTGAGGACCCAATTCCTTACAAAGCGATTCCAGCGGGCGCCAGGTGGCCTCATCCGGGGTATTGTTATCGATCAATAGCACTTCAAAATTGGGATAATTTATTTTCGCCAAAGTCCGTAATGTGGCTTCGACCACTTCCAGAGGTTCGTTATAAGCCGGTACTTGCAGCGAAACCTTCGGAGTGTATCCGCTGACAGGTTGCGCGGGACCGGCCACGTGATTCCAATGGAAGCGTGTACAAACATCCAGCATTTCAAAGGTGTATGATAGTGAAAGCCCTATGGCGAACAATTCGGCAAAGAATAGAATAAATGAAAATAGGAAACTTAATGGGTTTAAGGGAGTAAAGGCCGTCACAGCAAAACTGTAGGCGATGTACAACACAGATGAAAGTATGCTCATTGTCCAGGTCGTTTGTCCAAACCAATTCCAGTTGGGGAGCAGGAGAATCCAGACACTCCCCAACAGCATGGCCGCCAGGCTGAGCATCAAGACTTCATTCGGCTCCCCAAAGGTGAATACCGCCCATAGATCCCCAAACACGATCACAGTCAACAGCCAGAGGAACCCGTTTAATTTATTGCCATGTTTGAAGCGTGTGCCCAAAAAGAATGTAACGACCGAACTGATGATCAGCCAGATGGCCGAAAGAGCCAGGAATCTTGTCAGCATTAAGTTTTACGCCAGATGAAGAAAAAGAATGAAAAAAAATACCAGTGCGATCAACCATAATATGAACGCGCCGATCATGACGATCCATGCGCGGCGGCGATCAATTGCCTCGCTGGGCTGGCGCAGTAATTGTATGGCGGCGATCATCGCCAGCGGAGAGATGATCAATGTGCCCAAGCCGGCTGGGATCAGTCCGACGACAGCCCAGCCCAGCCAGTGGGTGGCTGTTTGTGCGGGAGGAGAGTTTTGGGGCGGAAAAAGCTCTGCCATTGCCCGGTTTTTGGGATGAATGAATTGAAATTCTTCAAAGGTACGGACTTTGTAATTAACGTCAGTCTCCCCCACATAAGCAAGGAACGCGTCTTTGCGCAGAATTTTCTGCATGGTTTCGTAAAGAGTCTGGCGTGCCGTTGTATCTTCTGGATTCAACTCAAGTACTCGATTGAGTGCGGTGACCGATTCCTCCAAGGTCTCACTGGTATTGGCGGGATGTAGTGATGAAGATGGCTTGGTTATGATTTCCATATGACCTTTTGGGTTGCGATAATGGTGAATAAATTCTGATATTCTGCTCTCTACAGTACATTTATATATTGATGTCGTTGCGAGCCGCGTTCTTGGTTTTAGCGGCGAAGCAATCTCCATCGAGGCAAAGAGATTGCTTCGGATGAAGAACCAGAGCATCCTCGCAAAGACATACTAATACTGTGTAAGGTCACTTATTGAAAAGAACCTGCTAGATCGGCAAACGTTCCCGCACTTTTGCCAGGATCTGATGATCGGTCATTTTGTCGGCAGGTTCAACGGAAAGGATGTGCGCCTTAAGCCCTTCAAGCTCGATCCGTTTTTCCAGCTCGCCTTTTGCTTCACCAGGACCAAATATCTTGATCGAGTCTGCATCACGGATGACAGCGATGACTTCGTCATAGTAGCTGTTGAGATGGTTTCCAAATTTACGGTCTTGCGAATCCTCACCCAATCCATCCTCGGCCGTAAAACGAACATGTTTTTCCATGCCGGATACGATTTTCTTTACTTCTTCGCCATCATCGGTAATAAGCACGATAACTGCCTTGCGATGGTCGATCCATAAACCTGCCTGCTTTTTCATAACGATCTCCTTGTGAATACTGTGGGGGGAATGAGTTTTGATCCATGGTGGTTGTGTCAGGACCAGCGTCTGTGCACGGGGAAAGTCGGCAGAGATTCGATCTGATGTTTGTCAATATTCAGGAACAGGGTATCATCGCCGCTATCTGCTTTTGCAGAGATCGGGATGATCACATCCTTCTCGCCCCACAAATGTCCCTGCCTCATCACCAGATGTGTAATGTGACCGCTATCGGGGTTGACCACGAATTCATCCACGCGGCCTACATAGCCATCGGTCGCCTCTACGCGGGTGCCGCGATGCACGGCCAATTCTCCGGCCGGGATTTGTTGATTCTCGACAGTGACCGGCACCATGATCTCAGAAGTAACATAAGGCATGTAGAAATACGATCCCGGACCGGATATTCCGCCGCGATAGCCGGCATAATCGAGCACTTTCTCTTCAACGAACTCAGTCTGAATGAACGGAGCCATCTTCTCCAACTCGGCCTTGCTGCAGGTCAGACGGATCGTGTTGGCGATGGTTTCCTTCACAGAATCAACAGGCACGATATACTGGGTGTTGGGAGAAGCATCGGCCTTTACCACCAGATGGGTGACCTTGTCATTAACCGGGTTGATCAGCACATAGACTGATACCCCGCAAATACCGTCCGTACATTCCACTTTGGCTTGCAGTGGGATTTCCATTTTTATACCTCCAGCAAATTTATGAATTCCAGCGTGATTGGAGCACAATACCAATCATCAATTCATCATATAACAAACACACCCCGGCCGCATCCATCGGCTGGGGTGTGTTGTTCTCCACCACTTGGGGGAGACTTGCTTTATTGTGATTCGGCGCACTTGGTGATAATCATCCTTACGCGATCTTTCTCCGTTTCACCTTCGTCAGACCTGACAGGTTTTACCGCGACCTGAGCTGACCGTGGCTCTGTGAATTAAAATCTACTCGGCTCGTCAGACTTCTATGGAAACCTGTCAGGTCTTGAAAACATTCGACCTTCACACTGCCCTCCCACATTGTCAAAAAACAATAATCTCAATATCAATAGGCCTCCCGGCAGGATCTTGTGTGAGGCACGAAGAAACCAGGAGGCCTATCTTTTCAATCTACATCTTTGATCTTTATTGGATGGGGTTGCCAGATACTTCTAAAAAATCTTTACTGCAACGGGCTAACGCGTGATCCCAATCGTCAAACCGCGTTCCGGGCGGGTGAAGGCGTGGCACATCGAGCAATCTATATTTTCACTCTCAACATGCTTGTTGTGGATCGGGTTAAAGCCGGGGTTGCTTTCCTGTTCATGGCATTGTGAACAGACCTGGCTCTGGGGGCCTTTCAAGACATAACCCAGTGTGCGCAGATCCATTTGTGTACGGGAGCTGTGGCAGGCGGCGCACTCCAATGCGTTTTCCTTGGGTTCAACGCCATGGGTGATCAGTTGTTCGGCACGGGTATTGACCCAGGTGTATCCACCGGGTAATCCCATGAAGTCCACGCCGCGCTGGGCAGCCTCCTCAAATTTACCGGTCAGGAAGTTCCACAGCACATCATAAGCAACCATGCGTCCCGTGGAATTTTCACGCGGCTGGTTGGAAGTATGCACCTTGATCGGATACAACTTGCCGTCATTGATCGAACCCAGGGCGCGCGACATGGTGTAGGAACCATCCGGGTCCGCAGAAATGGACTGGGCCAGATCATATACCTGACTCTGACCATTCCAGAACGTGTAAGTGGGGATGACATTGGTCTGCCAGACATCCTGTCCCACCCACGCTCCCTGACCGTTGCATGCGGCTGTGCTCCACATCGGTTTGGTCCAATCACGTGACATCTCGGTTCCGGTCACCTTGCCATACGTGGGGATGTGGCAGGTCTGGCAGGCAACGCGGTCGGTGTGTTGATCGATACCAGTCTCGCCGTGCGGTTTCGCTTCGTGGCATTGGGTGCATGTCACTGTACCGCCTTCCGAGATGCGCAGGTCAATGCCTTGGCCGGGAATTTGATGATCTTTGGGGACATGACAATCCTGACAAGTCAGGTTGGCGCCGCTCGGCGAAATATGAACATCCACATTCGGGGAAAGCGCGGGGTCTTTGAGCGCCATGAAAATATCGCCGCGTTTACCGCCGTCCGCGCCGCCGGCTTTGGCATGACATCTTAAGCAGGTGGCAACTGTCGGCAGGTGGACGTTGCGAGCCAGATCAACCATGGTCGTCCCGGCCGGCATCAGATCAAAGCGCGGCTGCATCTGGTAATCGCCATTCACTTTGACAGGGAAATGATAAACCTTGCTGGTTCCCTGCCAATCCACAATCGTCACGTTGTTGGTTTGCGGACCGAGTGCGCGTTGATAGGTATCACTATGGCAGATGAGACAATCAACATCATTGACCGTCAGGTTGGTTACTTTGCCTGTGCTGGCGTGGCAGGTACGGCAGGCAAAATCAGCCGGCTCGGGAGCCGTACAGTACGTATTGACCTGCTTCCATTTTCCCGCCCACTGCATATGCTCGGAATGCAAGGCGCTTTCTGCTTCGGCGGAATGACAGGCAATACAAGTCTGTGGACCATCATAGGATTGAATGCCCGCATGCGGGTTGTTTGGATCGGGTGTTGCTGAAACCGAACCAGGGGTTGGAGTCCTTGCAGGAGTACTCCCCGCCTGCCCGGTAGGAGTTCGGGTTGGTCGGCGGGTTTCCTCAGACTGCGGTGTTTGAGTGGAATTTGGGGTGCGAGTAGGCCTGTGAGGGCGGTCTCTGTCGGCAGAGGCCGGGTTTACCAGCATCATGCTCAGAGAGAACAAGACAAGCGTCACACCAATAAACACCATTAGTTTTTTCATATCCATTCTCCGTGGGTCGAAAAGAACAAACGATAAAATTGGTTTTTTCTACGGAGAATGCAACAGAAGGCATCTCACTGATCTGGATTTCCATTCATAAGATTAAATTATATGTAAAACAATTTTCAATCCTTAACGCCAGACGTCATAAGGAGTAATTGTTTGTTTTATGGCTGCCCCAAAAACATCATTAGCAAGGTTAATAGACCGGTGCTTTCTTGATGGGCAATCTCAGGCGGCATATTGAATTTATAGATTTACGACCCATTGCTTAATGATTTTTTAATCTTACAAAAAAAACTCCCCAACCACATCCATCGGTTGGGGAGTTTGTGTCTCCGCCATTTGGGGGAGAAGGAATTTACTTGCTGCGCGTTGCATAAACAACCGTATGATGATCGAACTCGCCGTTGACAATGACTCCTGCGCAGGTGATAAGTGTCAGGTGCGAGAGGCCATCGGCCGATGGTTGCGGGCCGCTGCCGGTAACCGGCCCAATGCCGTAGATCTGTGCCAGCACAGCAGGGTCGGAAGACTCTGCCACTGAGTAAACCTTCACCTGATCAACAACAAAGCTGATATTCATGTTTGTATATTTGAGGTGGATGATGATCAGATCACCAGGTTGGAGATCTTCAAGGTTTGCAAAAATTTCAGGTTGCCCAAGCGGATCATTGACATGCGCGGCAAGCGTAGCAGTTCCCACGTCACCCGGAATGCCGCCGCCGCGATACCAATATGCAGATTCCCAAAGCGGATCGCCGATCGGACCTTTTGGGGCATCCATTACATTATCTGTCGTGAGTCCAACTCCAAGTATGGGCGCATTGACCTTGAGCGCGGGAATCTCAAGTTCGAGCGGTATGCTTACAGGCCCGGCTTGCAGATCAAGATTCGAATCGAACAGTTGCCCAATGGAAAAAGCCGTGGGAATCGGCTGAGCAATCGGTTGACCTATCGGCTGATCCGACGCCATGGGCAAGGGAGACGGTGCAGACCCAACCAAGGTCTGCACCGTTTCTTTGTATCCACATGAGGTAAGCGCTGCCGCAATGACCAGAACGGTTGCGGTACAACCGGTTGCACTACGATGTAAAAAACTTATGGTTCGCACAAAAAATATGTTATTGCTTATTGGCGTGGAGATATGCACGAACACCTAAAATCAAAGCTATGGCGCTGAAACTGCCAAAGATGGCAAGCGTCCAGGGGAAGCTATCATCCCGGATGGGCGCGCCGCCTGTATTCGGTAAAGCCCTGACAGTGACTGCAGTATCCCCTTCTTCTGGCACGGTTGTGGGAGACGTAGCAGTTGAGGGCACCACGGCGCAGACCGGACCGAATATGTTGTTGTTAAGCAACGTCACTTGACCAACCTGAGTCATGACTCGACCGTTCACGCTTGCGCCATCCTGCAGGTTGATGTCTGTCAGCGCGAGTACATTTCCTATGATCGAACTACCTGACCCAATAATGGATGCAGACGAAACGAGACGCCACCACACATTACACGGGTCGCCGCCGGTAACAGATGAGCCAGCCGAAGTGGTAAGTGTTGAAGCAGATTTGAAAATATACACGCCAGCCCCATTGAGTGTTAAGTTTCCAGTTAGGATGAAAGCGTCAGCACAATAGACACCCGGCCCGAGAGGCGAGACCAGGGTTAGGTCCTGTGTGCCCGCGTATGTGGTGGTGCAGACCTGATCGAGAGTTGTGAACGCAGCCGTGTTATCAGCCTGAGCCGCAGCCGCGTTTGCATCCCCGTCGTGTATGGCGCCCGGAGCATTGACGATACCCGGGGGAAAACCAGTGACATGCGGCGGTACACCAATGGTCGGGCTGGCGCCCAGGTCTCCACTGATGACCGACAAGCCGGAGTTCGTCACTATTGAGCCAGCCAGAACGGAATAACTAAACGCCGCGCCCAGTGTGGGTGATGTGGCTGCGAGCGGACGTGCAAATGCGTTGGCGGATGAACTTGCCGCCGAAAGGAGCAAAAGCAGGATGATTGAGATCGTTATATATCTTGTTTTTTTCATGTTATTTTGGCCTCCCGCCAAAAACTTCCAAACCAAGTAAATCTTTATGTGATATTTTTTGGCATCGGCGATCATTCAACCACTTTATAGATGTAAATATACACTGACGTAAAATTTTATAACAATTGCCCTCAAACCGCATCCGCCACTCGGGGAGTTTTTGTCTCCGCCAGTTGGGGGAGACGGCAGCACGAAAGTGACAGTCATCTGTTTTGCAAAGGTGACAGTCACTTGGCTACGAGACAATCCGGTTACGCAGCGCCAGTGTCACCGCTTCGGTGCGGCTGGCAACGCCTAGTTTGGACAGCACATTGCTGACATGCGATTTGATCGTGGACGGGCTGACGGTCAACTTGCCCGCGATCTGCGTGTTATTCAAACCTTCCACCATCAGAGCCAGCACTTCACGCTCGCGTTCGGTTAAGTCCAGGCCGGGCGTGGGCGGTTGATTCGCAGTATCAACCAACGCTTGCGCGGCAGCCGGTGAGAGCGTGGCGCGGCCGGCGTGTGCAGCGCGGATCGCGCGCGCCAGTTCATCCGCAGAGACATCTTTCATTAAGAAACCGATCGCCCCAGCCTCCAGCGCGTTTTTAACCAGATCGCCTTCCTTGAAACTGGATAGCGCGATCACCTGCACTTGCGGGTATTTCTCACAAATGATACGTGTCGCGCTTGCCCCGTCCATTTCAGGCATGACCATGTCCATTAACACCACATCCGGAACAGTCTTATCGCACAGTTGGACAGCGGCAAGACCGTTCTCTGCTTCCCCCGCCAGCTCAAAATCATCAAAAATTTTCAAGATGGTAGCCAATCCCCTGCGTACCATGGCGTGATCATCAACGAGCATAACCCGAATGGGGTTGGGGAAAGAGTTTGTCATAATGCCTCCTTGTCAAATACCTTGTGGGTGGGTGTTTTCGTCCAACAGATCTTGATCTCAGTACCCTGAGCAGGCTGGCTTGTAATGGTCAACAGCAGACCGGCGGCTTCCGCGCGTTCGCGCATCATCCCCAAACCATAATGGCCTGAAATCTTTTGTTCAACATCAAACCCCTGGCCGTCATCGAAAATACGCAATTCCACGACCGCATCATCCTGCCTTACCTCCATGACGACCTTGCCAGCTTTTGCATGTTTGGCGATATTATTCAGCGCTTCCTGACAGATACGGTAAAAAGCGACTTGCACTACGGCGGGCAGAGTCAACTCTTTTGGAACGGTCAGATCAACGGGCAGGTTGGTGCGGGCTTCGATGGCGCTCCCCAGCTGGCGCAGCAGGTCGCCCAGGTCCGAATCGATCAACGTGGAGGGACGCAGTTCCGCCAGCAGTGCGCGCATCTCCGCCATGGCTCCGCGGGTCAACTTGCGCAGGTCATTGAGCGAATGCCGCGCTTCGTCTTGATCGCGATCCCACAAGCGCGGCAACACTTCGGCAATTAATCCCGCCGAAAAAAGCGACTGATTGACAGCGTCGTGCAGATTGCGCGCCAGGCGCTGTCGTTCTTCCAATACCGCGAGCGCCTGGGCCTGTCCATATAGTTCAGAGTTGATCATGGTGATCGCGGCCTGATTGGCAACACTAAGAGCCAGATCAGCATGGTGGGCTGTGAAAAAATCGCGCTTATCGTGCGCCACACCCACGCCGCCGATGATACGACCTCTGACAGCCAGCGGCACCCACATCCACGATTGCATTCCCTCGAGCAATACACTAGCCCTATCCTCCAGGAGCGAACGCAGAAATTTCGCCTGCGGATCATCGCTCCACACATCTGCGACCCGAATGGGACGATGTCGGTTAAACAATATCGCCAGGGTTTCGGGGGTAGGCAAAGGAATACTGATGGGATCGAATTGTTCCAGTTGATGTGTCCCGCGTATCGCCAGAGTGACCAGGGAGGAATCTTTCAATGCGAACAGCCCGCCATGTGCGTATTCAATGATCTTTCGCAATTGGTCAAGGATCAAACCCGGTTGGAGTTCCAATGTGGATGCCAGAATATAGGAGATTTCCAGGAGTGTGGCCTGCTCATGCGTGCGGATCTCAACACGCTGGCTGAGTAACTCTTCGATCAGCATCCGCTTGCTGACATCGCGGATAATTCCCAGTAAGCAGGGGCGTCCCTGATAAGTGAACGCCGTTCCGCGCCATACAGCAAAAAACGTTGAACCATCGCGGCGCACATCCAGCACCTGAACATCGAATATACTGTCCAATTCAAACTCTTGAATAGAGTCGCTAAATACGTATTGACTATCAGGGTGTACGCAGATTGTCAAAAGCTGTCCGATGAATTCTTCTCGTGTATATCCATGCATCAACCACGCCGCAGGGTTTGCCTCAACCACCAGTCCGCTTTCCAGATCATTGATGATCAACCCGTCAACAACGGATTCGAAAATATTTTGATACGCGTCTTTTTTCTCTTCAGACGATGGTAGGTTTGGGTCTTTGTTCATAAGCGTACCCTTTTTCCAAGTTCGATAGCTTGAAGACGGTGTATTTCAGCCAGCACATCTTCCGGTCTGGTTTCCATTTCAAGGTCGGCCAGATCGCTGTTTGCGTGGTCCGTGATGTTCAGCTTATCCTGTATGGCGTCCAGCATTTGCAGGACGCGTGTCAACTCATATTCAGTCAGCAAACCAATATGCAGGTCAAGGTCGGCGCGGCGTTCAGTCTCTTCGCCAATCCGGTTCTGGCTGATGAGCACGAATGTTGAAAGAAAAATCGCCTCCAATGAAACGATCATGGTCAGCAGTCCGTAAGGAAAAGGATCAAAAGCCTGCAGGCCAAACCAGCCGGTGTTTAAGAAGATCCAGCCTCCAAACCAGACAATATGCACATAGACAAAGACCATTCGTCCGGAAAAGGAGGTGACTGCATCGGCGATACGGCCTTGCAGACTGCGTTCGCCGGCGGCCTTTGTGCGCAGATGAATGATCGTGCGAATATTTCGCTCGATCACTTTACTCAAGGCCGGGTTATCTTTTCCCTTGTCTTCTTTATCTTGAAGGGTTGTTTGATTCGCTTGCATACAAAACTCCACTTTCATTGTACTGTGAAAGGCAACAAATTCATCCGATCGCCAGACGAACTTCATGCGTCTGGCCGTCGTCCACCAGCGGGATCAAAGCATCCGAGATTAACTTGCCATCCAGCGAGACCAGTTTGACGCCGCGATTAACAGCATTCGGATTCTCCACGCTGATCTTGTAATGCGTATTACCAAAGCGATAATCCGCTTTGAAACCCGGCCAATCGCGCGGGATGCACGGGTTGATATTGAGCGCATTTCCGACTCGCGTAATTCCAAGGATGGCTTCGACGCCTAGACGATACATCCAGGCGGAAGAACCCGTGTACCAGGTCCAGCCGCCGCGGCCGGTGTGCGGAGGGACGCTGTAGATATCAGCAGCGATCACGTAAGGCTCCACTTTGTAACGAACAACTTTCTCGGGCGTATCCGCGTGGTGGATGGGATTCAACATATGGAAGAGCTGCGTGGCGCGGTCTCCCTGCCCGAGTTTTGCAAACGCCCAGGCAGTCCAAATGGCGGCGTGCGTATATTGCCCGCCGTTCTCGCGCACCCCCGGCAAATAGCCTTTGATGTAACCGGGGTCATGCATCGACTTATCGAAGGGCGGAGTAAAGAGCAGGATCATCTGCTCGGCTTGTTTGACCAGTTTGCCATTCACAGATTCCATTGCCTGTGATGCGCGTGACGAATCCGCCGCACCCGACAAGACCGCCCACGATTGCGCGATCGAATCGATCTGACATTCAATATTTTCATGCGACCCCAGGCGCGAGCCGTCATCATAGTAAGCACGCAGATACCATTCGCCGTCCCATGCTTGAGTCTCAATGGATCGAGATAACTTCGCGGCTTGTTCAAGGAAAGGCGCAGGATCGTCATTCATCAATACCATCAATGATGCAAACCGTTGAAGCGTGGCGTGCAGGAACCAGCCAAGCCAGACACTCTCACCGCGTCCCGCCATGCCGACGCGGTTCATGCCATCGTTCCAATCGCCGCCGCCCATTAAAGGCAGGCCATGCGCGCCGGATGTATTCCCTTTTTCGAGCGCGCGCCGGCAGTGCTGGTAAAGCGTCGCCAGATCGCTCGTTGATTCGTACTGCGTATATCGTTCCGCCTCATTTGGTTTGAGCGGGTCACCATTTAGGAATGGAATTTTCTCGCTCAAAATAGATTCGTCGCCGGTGGCGGAAACATACTCCGCGGTGACATACGGCAGCCAGAGCAGGTCATCTGAAAAGCGCGTGCGTACTCCGCGCCCGGCCGGTGGATTCCACCAATGCAGGACATCGCCCTCCTCGAATTGATGCCGCGCCGCTTCCAAAATTTGCGCGCGCGCAAGGTCAGGCCGGGTATGTAAAAGCGCCATCACATCCTGCAGCTGGTCGCGGAATCCAAACGCTCCGCTCGATTGATACAGCGCAGTGCGCCCCCATAAACGACAGGCCATGGTTTGATACATCAGCCAGCGATTAAGCATTAGGTTCATGCCCGCATCAGGAGTTTCGACCACGATGGCATTCAGGATGTCATCCCATTGACGTTGAACGGACTCCCAGATCGCCTCCACCCCCGCCCCGGCTTGGATCTGTCCGATCAGCGCCAGACTCTCGGCCCGATCCTTGCCCTCCCCGATCAGGAAAAAGACTTCTTCCATCGCACCGGGCGCGAGGTCCACATGCAGTTGAATGACTGCGCATGGGTCAACGCCGGCGTTGACCGAGCTGTCCAATCCAATGCGTCCGAGCGCTGCGGGAGCGCGCATACTTCCCATGCGCCCCAAAAATTCCGTGCGGTCGGTGGTGATATTATGCGGCTTTTTATTGGACGCCAGAAATGCCACGCGTTCGCCAAACTCGCTGTTGAAATGATTAACGGCAAGCAGGGCATTTTCATCCGCGACAAACTCCGGCATGATGTGGGCTTGATTCGTGTCCCGAGTTGTGCCGAGTACCCACTCCGCGTAATAAGTGACCGTAACGCGCCGTGGACGGTCCCACAGATTTTGCAAACGCAGCTGCACAATTTTGACCGACGCATCCGGCGCGGCGAACACCCGCATGTTTTGATTAAGCCCGTGACTCTGACTCTCGAAGATCGAATAGCCCGCCCCATGCCGGATCACATGCGTGGTATCTGCACCGGCGGGCATGGGGGTGGGCGACCAGACCAGCCCAGTCTCTTCATCGCGTATGTAAAGCGCTTCGCCGGGCATATCTGTTACCGCGTCATTGCGCCAGGGAGTCAATCGATTCTCACCGCTATTCTCTGCCCAGGTACTGCCCAAGCCTGATTCGGAAACCAGAAAACCGAATTGCGGATTTGCGATCACATTTACCCATGGTTGCGGTGTGCGCTGTCCAGGCTTGAGATGGATGACGTACTCTTTGCCATCAGGGCTGAATCCGCCGAGACCGTTACCTATTTGCAAGCCATCCGGCAGGGCAAGTGAAACTGTCGGCTCAGGATCAAGCATCGCGGGGAGTGAAGCGGTGAACTGCGGCAGCCGCGTAGATTGAACGGTTAAACGCAGAGCGTGGTCAGCCAGTGTCCCGCCCTTTTCATCCAAAATAACGCCCGCCACAGTTTCAAATAAAATCTTATCGGCTTGTCCGAGCTGATCGGTACGCTGCACAAAGATCCCATCGCGTTGATTCAACGAAGCCTCCGCGCCCATGCGGCGGATCTGACGAAGGATGGCATTGTGCAGGTCAAGGGCGTAGCCTGTATCCTGGTCGTTCAGGATGATCAAATTGATCGTGACATGATGACTGCGCCAGTAGCTGAAAGCTTGCAAGGCTTCACGCAGCAAGGGCGATTCGCCGTCGCGGACACGCACCATTAAGATTGGGAAGTCGCCCGAGATACCAAATGCCCATAAACCGGATTGTCCCTTTTGGTTTTGAGCGAGAATATGCGGCGCAGCGCGCAGGGTTCCCGTCGGATAAAGCAATGCAGATAAGAGACGCTGAATATTTTCAACCGCAGAGGCGTTCAAGCCAAGTTCGAGCAATTCACGGTCACTGCGGGCGCGCGCGTCATCAAAGGCGCGGTGAATGGATTGCCCGCTGCGGTAACGGGATAATTTCTCCAGAGCTTCGGCGCGCGTGGGAGCGGCCAGTGTTAGAAATGTGACCCGCGTTTTTGCGTGCGGCTGCAGGTCAATTTTTTGCGCCAGTGAAAAGATCGGGTCAAGGGTTCCGCCGGTAGTGCCTGAAAGACGGCCATTGGATTTTTTCAGTGCCTGTGGAGTGTGCATGGTCTGTGACCTGCCCAGGAATTTGGCGCGGTCACTTTCATATTCGCCAGTCACTTTGCGCCCGGCCTCGATGACCATGGCATGGATCAGCACAACATTTTTTTCATCCGCGGAGCGTGGGCGGCGCTGGAACAAAAGCGCATTCTCATTGGGCAGGTATTCGCTCTCGATAAAAAGTTTATTGAAGGCTGGGTGACGGCGATCCGCAGCCTGCGCCGCCAGCACCACCTCACCGTAACTGGTCAGCTTCAAACGGCGTGGAGAATTGCTGTCATTCAAAATATTCACGCGGCGGATCTCGACACCGTCGGTACTGATCGTGACGCCGGTACGCAAAGAAATGCCTTGATCCCAACGCTGGAATTCAACCTTATGCGGGTAAAACATGACTTCCTGCTGTTCCGGCGCGCATCCAATGGGTTGATTGGTCGTTGACCAGAGCGCTCCGCTCTCGCGGTCCTGCAAATAGATCCACGTGCCCCACTGGTCGAGTGTCGCGTCGGCGTGCCAGCGGGTCAATGCGAATTCGTGCCATTGACTGTAGCCGCTGCCGGCGTTGGTGATCAGCACACTGGATTCACCTTGGGAAAGTACATGCACCAGCGGCATGGGACTGTCCACTGGGACTCGCCACGGCTCACTGCTGACGAGCCGAATCCCCTCCGGCAGATCCGACGGATCATCGGGATGCGGGTATTCGATCGGCGGGTTCTGCGGAATTTTTTCCTGAAGCAGAAGTTCCACACTTTGAATATGTTCATCCGCGTGGAAGCGCCGCACCATGACATCATTTGATAAATAATTGCAGGCCGCCACCAGGATCATGCCCTGATGATGCGCCATGTAGGATCTCACAATGGCATAGGCCTGCCCGTCTGATTGGCGAGTCTTTGTATAATCGAGCGCCTCATAAAATCCAAAACGTCCGAGCATCTTCAATTCTTCCAGATGCTTCATATTCTTGAGCACGGTCTGCGGCTGTAATGAAAGTCCTAGCAGGGAAGCGTACGGGGTGATCACCAGATCATCGGGCAAATCGCGTTTGTATCCCAGGTCCGGAACTCCAAACGCCTGATACTGATAGTTCTGATTTGCATCAAAAGCAAAATATCCTGATTCGGAAATGCCCCAGGGAACCTCCTTTTCCTTTCCGTAATCCACCTGCGCGTCAAGCGCAGCATAACAACTGTCTGAAAGAAATGTGCCGATATAGTTTTTCGTGAACAGGGTCGGCATTAAATATTCGAACATGGTGCCGCTCCATGAGAGCAAAACCTGCTTGCCGTTCACCTTCGTTACAGGCCGCCCGAGATGCTGCCAATGGCTGTGCGGCACATCACCTTTTGCGATCGCGATTAAGCTGGCGATCCGCGCTTCAGAGGCAAGCAGGTCATAGAAACTCGGGTCCAGTTTTTCTGTGCTGGCGTTGTAGCCAATATGGAACACCTGACGGCGCTCATCAAATAAAAAGCGAAAATCCATATTGATCAGAGCGGTGTGGGCATGATCCGCTAACTCTTGAAACCCGATCAGTAAAGGTGTCACGGTCATCCTGGCCGTTGATAGATCGTCATCCAATTTTTGACACCAATCCCGCGAAGTCTCATCCTGCATCTGCGCTTTGAAAATATTCAATGCAGATTTGATGCGCACATATAAAGCGCCTGCTTCTTTCAGCGTTGGTAATTCAAGCGGCAGGCTTTCACGAAAATCCTGCCAGGCGGGTATTTGGGACACAGGCGCATTGTCCATGCTGCTGAGCCAGGGCGCGAATAGATCCAAACTGCGCCGCATGTCCTGCAGGTGATGCTGCATCAGGTCGAGATAAAGTTGCAGATCGGTCAGGGATTCGGATTTGAGATTGGGATGACTCTCAAGCAGTTCCATCAAACGATGCGAGACTCTTTCCCAGCCCTCGCCTGAGAGCCAGACGAGGGTCATCATCCACGTTGATGGCTGGTTCTGGATGGCGCTGACGCGCTCATAAATACTGGTCAATTCAACTTCGAAAGATTCTATGGATGCGTGCGGATTATTTTTTTCCAGCGCCTGTAACGCCTCTGCCAGAATATCCAGGATCACGAGCAGTCCATGCCAGCGTTTGTTGTCCATCAAAGAAGCATCAGGCAGGGTAAGGCAGCCCTGCTTAAGCGTGATCAGGCACGCCGCCAAATTACCGCTATCTACTGTGGAAATGTAGCGGGGCGGCAGCGCTGTCAGTGTTTGTGAGTCGTACCAGTTTAGAAGATGACCGCGATAATGCTCCAGCTTGTCCATGTTTTCAAACGTCGAGCGCAAACGAACTGCCAGTTCAAAAAGTCCCATGTAGCCCAGGTCGTATGCGGATAAAGTTGAAACCAATAACAGACCAATATTGGTCGGCGTGGTGTAATGCGCCACACTTCCGCGCGGAGTTTCTTGAAAATGATCGGGGGGCAGCCAATGATCATTGGGGCCGGCGAACTGTTCAAAGAAAGCCCAGGTGCGGCGCGCCAAACGCAGAACTTGTCTGCGTTGAGGTTCAGAGAGCGGAGTGGTGGTATGTGTCACAGGCCGGCTGATCATGGTCGCGATCTGTGGAGCCAAAAGCCAGACGATCAGAAATGGCAGCGCCACCCACAGGGCGCTTGGATTGAAAATAGCAATGGTTGTCCCTAAAAGAATGGTGAATACCAATGACCAGGTCATTTCCCGCCATGTTTCGTAATGCGCGTTCGATCCAAACGCGCGGGCTGTGTTCGCGGCTGTTGTCCACTGCAGTAGATTCTTACGGGCAATGAGCAGACGGATTAAGGTGGTAGAGATCGCTCCCAGCATAAGCAGTGCTTCGTATGGCAGGAAAAATATGGCAAACGACCAGCGCGCAAGCGGCAGTTGCATCGATTTTAGAAATTGTTTGAGCGGCAGTCTTCTTCGCAGGCTGTATTTGGCATCCTGATAGGTCTGTGCCGCGATGGGCATTACAGAAGGCAGCAACACCAGCAACGTCCAGACCAGGGGTGAGCCGGGCAGGAAAAGCCAGCCTGCCGCGAACAGTGCCAGCAGGGTTGGCGGTAACAGACTGCGCCTTAGATTGTCGAAAACCTTCCAGATATTGATTAAAGATAAACGATTTGCACCTACGCCTTTTTCTGTATGGACGATCGGAAACAGCCAGGGCAGTAATTGCCAATCGCCGCGAATCCAACGGCGCAGCCGGCGGGCATACACCATATAACGCCAGGGGTATTCTTCATATAAGGTGATATCCGTCACCAATGCCGCCCGTCCATAAATGCCTTCAAACAGGTCATGGCTGAGCAAAGTATTCTGACGAACCTGTCCAGCCAGACTGCGCTCGAAAGCCGCTACATCATAGATACCCTTGCCAACATAACTCCCTTCGCCGAACAGATCCTGATAGACATCCGAGACGGCGAAGGAGTACAGGTCAAACCCGGAGTTTCCCGCAAATATCTGCGAAAACAGCGAACGGTTTGCGCTGGTGGGTTTGATGGCAACCCGCGGCTGCAGCACGGTGTAGCCTGCAACGACCGAGCGTCCATCTGCGGCGAATTCGGCATGGTTTAGCGGATGCGCCAGCGTGGCGATCAGTCGGTTCGCGCTGCCCTGCGGCAGGGAAGTATCCGCGTCGAGCGTGATCACATATTTAATATCAGATAAAATACCCGCATCCCCAACTTGTGTCGTGTAGGCAGTTCCACCTGAATTAAGCAGCAAGCGATTGAAGTCCGCGAGTTTGCCGCGTTTGCGTTCCCAGCCCATCCAAACCCCTTCAGATGGATTCCATTGACGCTGACGATGAAATAAATAAAACGGTACTGCCTTTAAATATTTTTTGTTAAGGTTTTCAATGCCAAGGCTTGCCAATGCAAGCAGTTCTTCATCCTCCGACATGTTCTCAGCAGGGGCATCCCCGAAATCGGTCAGCAGGGCATAGGTTAAAAGTGGATCGGGATTGGACAAATAATAAAGTTCCAACTCCTGCAGGAGATGGTCAAGTTCACCAACACTTTCCAACAGAGTTGGCACAACAACCATGGTACGGTTACCAGAAGGAATACCTTCTGAAAAATCCATGCGTGGCAGGCTTTTAGGCTTAATCCGATGTGTGATGTTCCAATGCACAAGCGATATCGCCGCTTCCACTACCAATCCAGATCCAAGCAAACCGACAACGATCAGTTGGAAAGTTGAACCGCCTGAAAGGAATGCATACGTTAACAGTCCAAAAAGGAGGAGCAGGGAAAAGATGGCAATACTGCCAAGGTAAGTGAATGTTGGAAATGAGAGCAATTGATTCTGTAAACGCGCTCTTAATCCCGGCTGGTAGCTGATCCTGTTTTCAAGCGCAGCGCGGCCTGCTCCCAGCAGATAAAAGCCCACGTGTTTTTGTCGCAGCGGAGTTTTATCCAACGCGCTGTGAGCGAATTCAATTGCCGTGAATGCGATCTGTTTTTCGCTATAACTTGAATGACGCGCCAGTTCCTCGATGACACTGCGGTAATTATTGCGGGTGTCAAAATCCATGTCCGCATAGATCCGCGCAGGGTCATCGCGTAAAACCTGCTCCACCTGACTGGTTTGCTCAAATATATCCTTCCAGTCTGTGGCCGAAAGCAGGCGCAGGCTGAGAAAACAATTGGCGACGATCGCCTCGTTCGCCAATGTTGGGGAATCGGATTGACCGCTAGTTTCACTCAAACTCTTGGGTACATTCATGCCAGTCAATTCCGACGTGGCATGAACGAGTCGTTCCAGGATTCCGATACGCAGCATGATCGGCAGAGCCCAGAGTTCACCGATCGTCAGCGGTGTGACTTGTTGGTAGTCCAGCATAAAAACAGCAGTTTGATTTAGATCAAGCTGGCTTTGGCTGTATTCGATCCATTCACGCGCCAGTGCAAAAATACGAGGGAATCCTTGCAGGGATGTTCCACTCAATTTCGGCAGCTCGTTAAGAAAACTAACAGGCAAATCCTCTTCGATGAGGCGCAGGGATTGTTTGACGAGATAAAAATTGTCCAGCATCCATTCGCCCGCATGTGAAACCGGAAGGTCATTTGCAGGCACCGATTTGAAAAGTGTATTGGCGTTTTGCAAGGCAAGATCACAACTCTTCAAATATTCCAACAAGTCCGTACCTTTGGAACGTGACGCTGCTGCATCCAGGGCATGACTTGTGGTCACACCCTGTGCTTTTGCCAACTGGTGGGCTAATTCTCTGAGTCGATTGTCGGCGTCTGGGTTAATTGATTCGGATGGAATAGCCTGCGGGGAAATTTGCATAAGTTAACGTTCTGCGCGATCGCTGGATTGCGTGTCAGAAGATGCCAGGTCTAGTTTGGCGGGTAAGTCCTGTACGATCAAGAGAGGTACTTTGCCATATTGGACGAAGTTGTTCACCATACTGCCATAAGGCCATTGATGGATCCCCGAATACCCGTGCGCGCTCAGCGCAACCATGTCAATATTTTCCTGTTCTACAAGTTGATGCAAGGCAACGGCTGTATTGTCACTGGTGATCAGATGAATTTGAATGGTGAGGCCTTCCAGGAAGGAGCGCGATTTCAACTGTTCGAGATAACGCCCTGCTTCCTCTTGATTTCGCGAAACAATGCGGTTTGATAAATCAACATCTTCGCGTGTCGGCGGCATTTGGCGCGCCATTTCCGGGGTTTGTATGATCTGCACAAGATGGATCTGGGATCTATGAAACTGCGCCAGTTGCGTGACGATCGGCAAAACATTTTCCGCGCGCTGCGAGCCATCCAATGGAACCAGGATGCGCTTATACAACAGTTTTTCTGATAATTCGTCAGAGTGGATCCCATCTTGATGTGCCCGAACAATGAGCAATGAGGTTTGTGCGCTCATGATGATCTTTTGTGTAATACTGCTGATTCCCCAACGGGTCAAACCATTCCGCCCGTGACTGCTCAACACGATCAGCTTAATCCCATGACTGTGGGCGTATTCTGTGATCCCGTCTGCGACCAATCCCTCAATGACAGCAGTCTGCGCTCGAGTCTTTTCTCGTTGAAACCGCGCTTTAATTTTTTCCAGATAGAGGGTTGCCCGTGTTTTGTTGATCTGCCAGTTAACCAGATCGAATAATTGCGCAGACGTGCCTGCTTGAGTCTTTTCCAACATGCGAAGCAGCGTAACCTCTGAGTCAAAAGAACGGGCTATGGCTATAACATGCGGTAAAACGCAGTCAGCCAGTTGGGAACCGTCCAATGGGACGAGAATAGTATTGAACATAGGTCATCCCTTCGATTCTTTCATAGTGCCAAACACATTCAGCTTAAGGCTTTACATCCTTAAGCAAGTGCGCCATGGCTGATATTAATAATGTGATTGGGGTATGGGAGGGGTCATCTCGCGTATGCGAGTGAAATTACAGGGGGCCGCGGAATGTTACTATACGAGGGTTTTGTAACGCACCTGGCAGAAATGAGTCTTCCAACCGTAAGCGGTATAGCTTACTAAAATTAGTATACACTAGTTTGTAGTTGTTGAAGACTTGAATACTGAAACATGTGGGTATATGAGCGGGAAGCGGCCGCATTGTTGAGGATTTTATTGATACTCTGCGAATCACTAATCGGCAGGCATGTGGAATTTCATTAAGCACCCTGAAGGCTATTTCAACCTTCAGGGTGCTTATTTTATTTTACGAGTTTCTGGTCTGGCGGGCAGGCTTCTGCCGCAGCGGCAAGCATTGTCGGGTTGGATGAAATCGATCCGCCGTAATATTTTTTCTGGAAAAAGAACGCCACGTTCACCAGTCCGATCATCACTGGTACTTCCACCAACGGACCAATCACCGCCGCGAACGCCGCGCCGCTGTTTATACCGAAGACCGCCACCGCCACAGCGATCGCCAGTTCAAAGTTATTGCTGGCAGCCGTGAACGACAGTGTTGTGGTCTGCGCATAATTCGCACCCAGACGGCGTCCCATCCAGAATGAAACCAGGAACATGACCACGAAATAGATCAGAAGCGGGATGGCGATCCGTACTACATCCATTGGGATTTGCACGATCAAATTGCCCTTGAGGGAGAACATCACCACGATCGTGAACAGCAGGGCGATCAGGGTCAGCGGACTGACTCTGGGAATGAATTCCTTTTGATACCACTCCTTGCCCTTCATCCGCACCAATACGAAGCGGGTCAGGAAACCAGCGAGAAATGGGATGCCCAGGTAAATGAAGACACTCTGGGCGATCTGTCCCATCGTGATATTCACCACCACGCCAGTCAAGCCAAACCAGGTGGGCAAAACCGTTAGAAAGATATAGGCATATACGCTATAGAACAACACTTGAAAAATACTGTTGAACGCCACAAGTCCAGCGGCATATTCGGTATCGCCGCGCGCCAGTTCATTCCATACGATCACCATTGCAATACAGCGCGCCAAACCGATCATGATCAGACCTGCAATGTAGTCAGGATAGCCGCGCAGGAAAATGACGGCCAGAGCAAACATTAAGATCGGACCAATGATCCAGTTCTGGATGAGAGAGAGCGTCAACACTTTTTTATTGCGGAAAACATCGCCCAATTCCTCGTACTTTACTTTGGTAAAGGGCGGGTACATCATCAAGACCAGCCCGATCGCAATCGGGATATTGGTTGTCCCCACCGAGACTGCGCTATTGAAAGTCTGGACTCCGTCGGGAAACAGGAAGCCAATTCCCACGCCAACCGCCATCGCCAGGAAAATCCACAATGTCAGGTAGCGGTCAAGGAACGACAGCTTTTTACTCAGGCTTTGTATTGCTGTAGCTTCAGACATAAAGAACCTCCAGATTAAAAATTATTACCCAATCTGCTTGAGCAGTTTGGTGATTTCAATTTCGATGTCATCGCGCACCTTGCGAAAATCATCCATGGTATCGGTGAGGGCAGGGTCAGGGAAACTATGGTGAACGCGCTTTCCTTTTCCAAGCCAAATGGGACATTCTTCAGCCGCCGAATCGCAAACAGTCACGATGAGGTCAAAGTCCACGCCTTGAAATTCGTCTGCGCGCTTCG
Organism: Candidatus Villigracilis saccharophilus; assembly: GCF_016711665.1. NCBI lineage: Bacteria > Bacillati > Chloroflexota > Anaerolineae > Anaerolineales > Candidatus Villigracilaceae > Candidatus Villigracilis > Candidatus Villigracilis saccharophilus. Next base: position 76,134 of record NZ_JADJSO010000020.1, on the reverse strand, counting down.
AACTACCCGTGTGCTGGATCCCGATCTCTGATAGAGCTGCCAGCGCCTTTTCATGGACGTAGCCCGCAGGCTTTGTCCCTGCGCTGACGGCATGCCAACTCTCACCCATCCGCGCATTGATGATCGCCTCCGCCATTTGGGAACGGCAGGAATTCCCTGTGCATAAAAATAAAACCTTTTTCATGGTCACCTCCGTAAAATATTTCTAAAGTTTTATCACACCCATAAAATGTTAATTGTTATCGTCTTGTTAAGAAGATGAATACTACGGGCAGCGGATCAACCCGCGCGCCCATAGGCAGCCGCCGCATGCCGGCTGGGTATGGCCAAAGCAATCTTCCATATTTTCATTCGCCATTTCACAGCTGTTACAAAATGCGCAGGGTGAAAAATCAAAATCCTGTATTCGCTTTCTCAAGTCTTTGTAATCGCCGTTATTCCATATATGCAGCAGGTCTGTCTCTTGAATATCGCCGACAAAATATTCTTTCGATGTGCGTACCCGCTCATCCAGAAAATGCGTGTGCGTGTAAAGTAATGGCAGGCACGGACTCACTTTGCCATCCCAGCGAACTGCCAGACTTCCACGCTCAACAAAAGGACATTGGTCTGTATTTTGGTTCAAGAGACTGCCAGAGAGTTCGAGCCGGTTCATGTCTTTCTGCACATCTGACAAGGCTTTGATCGTCTGCGGTTGAATGTTCATCAGCGGCATGTGAACCAAAGGTCTGATCTCCTGCCCCACCACCATGCTCATGGAACGCATGTATAAATTTTCATGGAGCAGTTCGGTATTATGTGCCAGCACGTTGCTGATGGAGAATTCCACTGCGCCGAGTCTGCTCCCCAATCGAACCACGGCACCGAGGTCATGGATGTTGCGCTTCATGGCGACGAAGGCTATCCCAAGCTTCGGATTCCCCGCCCAATTGGAAGCGCCAAGGTCTGATACCTTTGCAATTGGAGCTGCTTCAGGTTTTCGATAACAGTCGGCAGGGCATCTCCCAAGCGGACATCGACATAACACTCCGGCGAAGCACCGTCCACTGAAACCCAAAGCATATCCAGCTTGAGGTCGATCAATTTGTGGATGACTTGCTCAGTTAATAGCATCCCGTTGCTAATTAACGACACACGGTGCCCAAGCCCTTTGGCTTGCTCTATCATTTCCAGAATATGGGGGTGAGAAAGCGGTTCGCCATAGCCGCCCAGGAATAATTCAGGTTTATTCGGCTGGTTTGAAAGCCCAAAGGATGTGCCTAAAAGTTTCATCCGACATGCGCCCATATTTCACATCCCAAACGTTACGCATGCAGGTACTGCAATTCAGATTGCATTTGTTGGTCACCTCCACATAAACCCGTTTGAGGCTCATGATGGAGGTGCGGATGTGCAAGCCGTGACCATTTGGCTCCACCCGTATTTCATCGCCAGGGATGATGCCCAACTCACTGGCAAGATGAGATGGCAGAACGATCCTTCCATGTTCATCGACCTGTGCGTATTGTATTTTGGCCATGCAGGCAAAGCTCCGTGTTTTGTGCAGGTCTTACGCTTTTTCCATGGCGTCAGCCAGCCAGGTCGTCACTTCGGCAGGCGTTGGGATTCGGCCTGTGGAAACGATCTTTTCATTGATGACCAGCCCGGGTGTGGACATGATGTTGTATTTCATGATCTCAGGATATTCGGTCACTTTGATGACTTCGGCTTCCAAGGTCATTTCTTGCACAACTTTATGTACGATCTGCTCCAACGTTTGCAGTTGGCACAGCCCGAGCCAAGAACTTTGATGGTTAACATGTTTACTCCTATTACAAAATGATATTGAAAAAGATAGCCCGTGAAAATGATCGCTACGGCAATGACGCCGATGAAGACGGCGATCAGCTGCGGTTTGAAGTACGCGGCGCAGGATGATCGTCTCTGGCAGGCTTAGCCCAACGACAGCCATCATGAAAGCCAGCACGGTTCCAAGGGATGCGCCTTTTTCCATCAATGCGCTCACAATGGGAATGATGCCCGCCGCATTTGAGTAAAGTGGGATGCCAAGCAAGACCGCCGCAGGGACAGACCACCAGGCTTGTTTGCCCATGATCCCAACCAGCGCACTCTCGGGCACATACCCATGAATCCCCGCCCCGACAGCGATCCCAATGACCACGTACGGCCAGACCTTGCCAACGATCTCTTTGACAGATTCCCAGGCTCGTTCAATGCGGTCGTTCCAGGTCAATTTTTCATCCAGCACCTGCCCTGCCCCGCTTTTGATCTGCCAGACGAAGTCCTCTACGTAGCGCTCCATTTTGAGTCGGCCGATCACTATGCCTGCCAGAATGGCGATGACCAACCCAGATGTGACGTAAAGTGCGGCGACTTTCCAACCGAAGAGACCGAACAACATGATGACCGCCACTTCGTTGATCGTGGGCGCGGCGATGAGAAAGGAAAACGTCACGCCGAGCGGAATACCTGATTCCACAAAGCCGATGAAGAGCGGCACGGCAGAGCAGGAACAAAAAGGCGTGACAATGCCAAGCAGGGCAGCGAATACATTCCCAACACCTTCACGTTTTCCGCCAAGCATGGCACGAGTCTTCTCGGGGCTGAAGAAGGTGCGGATGATGGAGATGGCAAAGATCATGCCCGAAAGCAGAAGCAATATCTTTGGAACGTCATAGAGGAAGAAGGCTAGGGATTCACCAAAACGTGAATCTCGCGCAAGACCGAGCGCAGAGTAGGATATCCAGTCCGCGAGAGGTTGAATGACATTGTAGGCAATAAGCCATGTCAATGTAGCGATGGCGAGTATGGGGAATAAATGTTTATTCGTATGAGGGAGTGGGGCGGGGGTAAGCGTTGTCATGGGTTATAGACTCGATGCCGGGATAAGCACAGGTACACATTGCGGGCATTCACAAGACGGATGAAATTGGGTGTTGATGAGCGTGGAAATTGATTCAGCGGAGAGTCCGCTCAGGCGGGCGGAGGCAGTGATCAGGTCTAGGTAGCTGTTATTTTTCAATCGATAGAAAATATAGCGGCCTTCACGTCTGTCTTGCAAAATATTCGCCTTGCGCAGCGCCATTAGATGTTGGGATATGTAAGCCTGACGCCAGCCAAGCGCAGTTTCGAGGTGGCAGACACAGGCTTCGCCGGCGCCGATAGCTAATAAGATGGCGATACGTTGCGGTGAAGCGATTGCGACCAGCGGGATGGCTATTTGTTCGGAAAGATGGGGGAGGGATTGTTTCTTTATATTCGTTGACATGAATATATTATAGCAACATATTCAGAAAATAGAATGTGACAATTGTCATATTATTATGCGCTGTATATTGGAACAATTCATAATTGTTCGTTGCTTCGTAATCTATTCAAAAGAAGGAGTGCGTGACATGGGCTCATCTTGCTTCAAGACACGCACACCTCATGGTTACTAGAAAAACGGAGTAACCAAACCGCTGCTTGATTACTCCGTTTTTCATTTACTTGAGAGAAGGGGGGATTATTTCACGATTTCTTTTGCCGTACGAATTATGTTTTCGCGGACGGCATAACCGTCGAAGCACGCCTGCTCCATGCCGAGGATGACCGCGCCAACAACGGGTGGGCCATCCAGCCGAATCAATTTTGCTTTGGGTAAATGTTTCATCACAATTTCGCGCATGGGATCCGTAATAATTACACCCGCGTCAAAAACGCTGCCTGATTGAATAATTTCAACTTCATCGTTTTCCATTTCTATTTGGCGCGCCACAGAGACTGCCAGCCAGCCCAACTCCTCGCCAGACCAGCGCAAAACTTCGCACGCGGCATCATCACCCTCATGCGCAGCTTTGATGACCTCAAGCGCGAGAAATGGATACAAATGATATTGCTCGCTGGATAGTCCATCCATCAAATCCAGTTCATCTATAGCGCCCACGGCTTCCATAAAGATTTTCGTCAGGGTTGTCGGCGGGATGCGTTTGATCCAGGCATAATTGACCATTTGCAATCCGCGCTGGACGATCTCGATCGCGCCGCCGTATTCACCAAAGGCTGCTCCGTTACCCACAATGCGCCCTTCTTTTCCATCCTTATTTCGTCCTCTGCAATTGTTGGACGACCCCGATGTGACATTCACGCCAATCCCACGGGTCGCGCCCGCGAGCAAACCATTGACCCCATCGTTGACAATTTCTATAGGGCAGGATAACCCCAGGGTTAAGATTGCCTGCAAATGAGCTTCTCGGTCAGATGGAAAATCGTATCCCGCTATGCCGAAGCCTGCCCCTGCGATGTGAGCAGTCTCCACTCCTGCCATTTCGATTGCAGCCCCCAATGATTCTTTCAAGACTCTCTCAAGCCCATCATAACCAACGCCTTGATGATTGCCGCCCCAAGCCTTGCCAAACCCGATACATGCGCCTGTTTCATTTACAATGAGAGCATGTGTTTTGGAGGAGCCGACATCTATTCCGAGAAAATATTTCATAAAGTCTCCACATGATTATGATGGTTTCGACATGAGCGCTTGCGCAAAGACGTCAACACCACTTCATCATTTCAATTCTTCATGGCATTTCTAATTTGGCGATACCCGATCAGCTTGATATTTTCAGATTCAATAAATTTCTTCAACTCGTCACTCATGAACGCGTTGTAATTTGCAACACGCGCAGGCCAGTCGGGACAAATGGCGCGCAGTTCGGGTGTGTCAATCGATGGATGTAAAATAAAATGTGTGATCCCAGCTGGTAATTCACTGAGTAATTTCTTTGCAAAACCTGTGTGGTCCTCAGCATGATCCAATGGCATCGCAACGATTCCTTCCAGCGTCGGAATTCCCATGGATTCCAATTGAGCCATGATCGGTTCGTATATCATCAACTCTTCGCTGCTGGCGCCCATCATCTCGATCCCTTTGGCGTTGGTACGCGGCAGCATGTTCGGCAATAGTCTGCTCGCGGCGGCTTGAATATACGATTGGATAAACAGCGAATTTAAGATCGTGCCCATATGTGAATCAACATGCGTGACGTCGATCCCAGCCGCGAGCGCTTTTTCAACTTGGGCGTTTACTTCCACGGCGACTGCCTCCGGCCTGGCGTTTTGATATACCGCTTCATGCCACTGATGGAAGTACCCATCCGCATCCATCAGCCCTGACGCCTGATCCCGTGTCGAGACAGGTCCCCAGCGATAGTTTTCCCATTCCGCGTTGAGAGTCGCGTGGACTCCCATGTCCATCTCTGGATTCTCGCGGCACATCTGCGCAGCTGCAGGAAACCACGGACAGGGAACCATCACCGCGCCCGAGGTGATCGAGCCAACTGCCCACAAATCCTTGAACGCCTGCAAAGACGCCTGACACATACCAATATCATCGGCATGGATGATGACGAGTCGATCAGCCTCGGAGTAGCCCAATTTTTTGAGAATGGGATTTGCATTCATTTGATCACCACTTCCTTTTTCATGGTTCTTGATTTATGTGACGTATCCACGACTTTCTTATTCATTGATCCTTCCATGGGGTGGAAATTCAAAATCAGGATCTGCCAAATCAATTCTTTATTCTTCAACTGAATTGGATGCGATCACCTTGCCATACCACTCGCCAGAATCTTTGATGGTACGCTTTTGAGTTTCGTAATCCACGCGGATAAGACCGAAGCGTTTAGTAAAGCCATGCCCCCATTCGAAATTATCCATTAGCGACCAGACCATGTATCCGCGTACATCCACCCCATCCTGCATGGCAAGGCGGGTTTGGATAAAATGCTGTTTCAGGTAATCGAGGCGGCGCGGGTCGTGGATCTTTCCATCGGCGCTGACTTCATCATTGAATGCCGAGCCATTTTCGGTGATATAGATCGGGGGCAATTTGTAACTGTTATTTATTTTTACAAGCATGCGTCGAAAAGCAGGCGCGCAAACCTCCCAGCCCATTTCTGTATATTCCGCACCCTGAACACGGTCAATTTTTTCTGCTGCGCTGATGACGTTGCGTGAATAGAAGTTGATGCCAACGTAATCCAATTCCTGTGAGATCAATGCCATGTCGCCATCCTGGATCTTCGGCATATTCTCACCAACCAGATCATACACAGCCAGCGGATAATGTCCTTTGAAAATTGGGTCGAGGAAAAGAGTTTCGCTGCGATCCCAGGCGGTTTCCGCGGCGGCAATATCTTCAGGAGAATCGGTTGCTGGATCAGCCATCCAAAGATTGAGAACGATACCAGCTTCAACTTTTGAGTTTACACTGCGAATGGCTTTCATGCCCAGTCCATGCGCGATCATCAGGTGATGCGCTACTTGATAGGCGATGCGTGGATCCTGATTCCCTGGAGCATGATCGCCAGTCATATTGCCGTTGAACGCAACGACACTGGGCTCGTTGAAGGTCGTCCAATATTTTACACGGTCTCCGAGGCGCTTAACCATCAGTGCGGAATAATCTGAAAATGCGTACGCGGTGTTGCGATTTTCCCAACCACCCTCTTCCTGTAGGGCTTGCGGTAAATCCCAGTGATATAGAGTCAAAAACGGTTCAATATTGGCAGCGCAGAGGGTATCCACAAGACGGTCGTAGAAATCAAGTCCTTTGGGATTGATGAGTCCGCGTCCTTTGGGCAGCACGCGCGCCCAACCGATGGAGAAGCGATAAGCCTTGAGTCCAAGTTGACGCATGAGGGCAATATCTTCTTCAAAGCGGTGATAGTGGTCGCAGGCGACATCGCCTGTCAGATGATCCTCGATTTTACCGGGCGTGTGGCTGAAGCAGTCCCAAATAGATTCGCCTTTGCCGTCTTCGTTCCACGCGCCTTCCACTTGATATGAGGCAGAGGCTGCGCCCCAAAGAAAATTATGCGGAAATTTGTAAATGGCCATGTGTTGAGCGCTCCAATATAGAGTTTATTTTTTTATCCAGTCAACTTTAGACTTCAAGGAAAGTTTTCTGGGCAAAGAAGAATGCGGAGATGGTTGGAACGGCAGGGTCTTGTTGGTTTCTAACGGAGTGGTCCCCTCGACCTTGATCCCATATTTATTAAATAGAACCTGGGTAGCCTTCTCTGTGTTCCAAAACACATTTCCCAGGCTCAAGAGCGTGGCAGGACCGTCGGACTCAAGGTGGTGGGGGGCCAGCCACTAACGGTCTTTTTCAAGTTCACGTTTAATAAATAACGCTGCCAATGGGGGCAGGCCGCCCGGGGAGGCGCGCCGCCCCCAGCCCCGAAATGTATCGGGCCGAGAGGTCGGTGAGGTCACGCCAAGGGCGCGCACCCCGGTGGCAGGCATGTGACCAAATATTTTCGCTCATGCAAAGCAAGGCCCCCACCGCCCCCCCGTGATCCACATTCAGAAACAATCTCTGGGCGGACCATCAAAGCCCCGCCATGCGTCAGATTCCTTCCAGTTGTGTCCATGCGTGCGCCCGCGTACTTCTTCAGAGTGCCGGGGATCGGACCGCAGGAATTGTCGGATGAAAAGAGGACATCATGGCCGGTCCGCATTCCACTGGGCCTTCCGAGGAGGCCCACCAGCAGTAGTGTGCTTGCCTGCTCCGTCGTAGGAAAGCAGGGCGTGTGTACCATGAACCAGTGAAGGTCTCACCAATGACAGGTCTTTTGGCAGGTGCGAAGCGCGGGCGGGGTTAAAACCCGTGTAATCGCAGTCGATCTGGTCGGGTCGGGCAGCCAAACCCAAGGGTGCCATGTTCGGTGAGACACTGCCTGCCTGGGAAGTACAGCCTTTGACAGCGGACTTGGTCCGCCTGGGCCATGAACTCATCCAGATCCTTGGTGACAAGAATGATCGTCCTGCCTTCTCCGCGCAGGCGCAGGATCAACTCGTGGTGAGTGTGGGGTAGGTGGTGGCATCCAACAGTGGGCCATCCGCGCCCAACGTGGATTGACCGCCCAGCGCAGGCTCAGGTGGTCATGCCACATACTAAGGATCTGGTCACTTGCTGGATCTGTGTGGTTGCCGCAGGTTTCCGGGCAGCCATTCATCTTCCACTTGCAGGGTCCATTGGGTCTTGAAAAAGCAGTCCGACCGAGTGTGCCATGTTTTGTACTTTGGACTCGGACACATCCTGTCCATCTACAAGTACTTTTCCCTCCAATTCTCCCCCGAGGATATGCGGAATAATTCCATTGAGCAGCATGCATAGCGTGGACTTGCCCGAGCCTGATGGTCCGACAAGCAGCGTAAATGAACCGCGTTCGATCGTGACATTGATATTGGTCAGCGCGGGGGCGGTCTTTCCGTAATGATGGTAGGTCAGGCCGCTTAGGCTGAAATGGGTCAGTGGGCGGATGTGTGGGTGTTGGGTTTGTCAATTTTTCTTTTGGAATTTGATCAATGGGTTGGAGCTTGCTCCAACTCCATTGATATAGGTAATTATTTTTTGCGGGTCGTGCGCAGCAACCCGGTCTTTTCAACCGTCTTACCAAGCCACCAGCCGAGCACCGGAGAAGATAAAACCAGATATCAGATTGATCGGTGTGGCTGTCCAATAGGCGCTGACGATCTCAGGGGTGGACCCACCGAAGAGGAAGGCAGTCAATGTGCCAATGTGAAGCGGCCCAGCCAGAAATGCCCCCAGCCAAAATTCCCTAACAACAAATGCCTGACCCTTGCGCAGGCCCTGGGTAATGCCCCAGCCAATGGTGGAAATGCCAGAGGGGTTTCCGAGCAATGCTTCCATCGTTGTCTCGATCAGGCCGATGATCAACATGCTGCCGGGCTTGCGGACAAGGAAAAATGCCAATAGGTATGCCCATGACACACCCTGAGGTGCGCCTGCGGTCCCCGGGCATTGGCGGCGTTCCAAACAATGCGTGCCCCGAGGTCAGGCGTGAAATCCGCCCGAGTTGTTTCTGCAGCGACCCATCTCGCCAGCATCCAAGCACGGCGACGATCAAAATTTACAACGATCATAAGCGGTAGAGTCATTAGGTCTTCCTCCTTGAAATTTGGTTTCTACAAAGCGTGTCCGCTCTGATATACCCGATCTGGTTTACATATTTAAACCCATCTCTTTCAATTCAGTTTTGACTTCCTCATACATCTTTTGCCAGAAGTCCAGCGGTTGTATTTTTTGCAGGTCGTAGACCTCATCGAACGGCTTGCCCGGGTTTCCGTCCTGCGTAAAGACATGTTCGTATTTTGGCAAAAGTTTGAGGACAAATTCATTGGCATCCTTCAGACCCATCTTCATATGATGTACCGCCAGGGCGACTTCCGCCATGAGGCGTGCCTCCAGCCCGGAACAGTTGGGGGCATTGCCGTCCGCGACGCAGCCTTCAAGGTGGCATCCGCTCACAGAGTTGACGATGGCATTGGCTGCGGTTTCGTGGCAGTTCCTTCGTGCCCCGGACTTGGATAAATATCCGCGACGATAACGGTTGGTGCGTGGCGGGCAAATGCTTGAGCTGTGGCATTGATCACCCAAAGCACATCGCGGGTGGAGGTCGCGATGTGGCGCATGTGAATGGGGTGCAGGATGTGATAATCGGCAAGACAGGTGATGTTCGCGATCAAATAGGAAGCGACATTGACCACCGCCGAACCGGCAGGACCGCCGCCCAATCCGCCGACAATGACGCACGGCAGGGATGCATTGACCATGCCGTATTCGAGCGAGTTGACCGCGCGCGAGATGTTGCGGTGATCCATCTTGAGTTCGTTGAGCATGGGCACAAGATGTGAATCACAAGGGCGCAGGTAATCAGGGTGCGCCGCGGCCAGGTCGCCGAGTTCAGAGACCGAGCTTTGCGCGGCCAGCATGCCCATCCCGGCACGTCCGACGCGCTTCCCTGGCGCATATATTGCAATTCGCGCCGCGTGGACACGATCTCGATCGGATTGCCTGTGCGGACTTCGCGTCCGTCCACTTCAACGAGTGTGCCGCAGGTGGCAAGGTCGATCAATGGCTCCTGCATATAAGACATGACATTTGCCTGAAAAAATCTTTCGGGTATGGGCGTCCCTGGGGAACCGCCGAAGAATAATGGAGCCCGCTCATCGTTCAGGCGGCGAGCGTACAAATTGCGTACATCTTTTCCTTCACCCATGGCCACGTTTTAGGCATGTTGCGGATGCCCATGTCAATTTCATCCTGGGAGATCTCGATCACACGCTCGGTGGTACGGCTGTAAGAGCCAAGTGTGACCGCGAGTTCATAGCCTGCGTTGAAAATAGCTTCTGACAGGGCGGCGTCATCAGTTACAAGTTCTTCTTTGTTCCATTCAAGCTTGTATTTCTTGACCAGCCGTTTGGTGGTCATTGCCACTTTTTCAAGATCCCAATTCTCTTCAGCCAGGTACGGACCCGTGTTTGCGCGGTCAAGGATTTCAAGATAATTTAACATGTTGGCTCCGATATTTTTTATGCGCTGATCAGCGTATGCACTACTTTGACAGCATCCGCCGCGTTGCGCGCTGTGCCATCCGCGCCGATATGTTTGGACCAGGTTTCATTCACAGATGCGCCGCCGACCAGCACGATATATTTTTCGCGAATGCCGCGCGCTTTGAGGATCTCGATCACATCCTTCATAAAGGGCATTGAGGTGGTAAGCAATGCGGACAGGCAGATCACCTGCGCGCCTATTTCTTCGGCTTTATCAATAATGGATTTTACGGGAACGTCCACGCCCATATCTGTGACCTCATAACCTGCGGCAGTTAACATGGATGAAACAATGTTCTTGCCGATGTCATGAATATCTGTTTGTACAGTGGCTGAAATCACTTTTGCTTTTACCTTGTTTTCCGTCCCTTCATATTTTTTCAACAGAGCCGGCTTGACCACTTCCATCGAAGCCTTAAGCGCACGGCCGGCAAGCATGAGTTCAGGCAGGAAATACTCGCCGTTTTCAAAGCGCTTGCCAACCTCTTCTGCCCCGGTCATCAAGCCTTCGTTTAAGATCTCCAACGCATCTATGTTTGCCTCAACCGCGGAGCGGGTTGCTTCGGCGGCATCATCTTCTTCCCCTTCAATCACAGCTTCAACGATGGCTTGGAGGTAGTCATTTTCAGACATGTTTTTTCTCCCGGAGGTCTTGGATAAATTGGCAGGATTGTATGTTAAGAGGTTGCTCTGGTCAATAGAAATGGTTTCTTTATATCGTTTAATTAGGCCTTTAAAATGTCTTATCGTGAAAGTGGAACTTTCTGGCAAGTTCAAAGCGCAAGAAAAATGAATTCATTAATCAATTCCATAAAGTAACATGTCTTTGGCGCGATATTTGAGAAGATGGGTATGGCATTTTTGACCAAGGAAAAAATAATGTGCCAGTTTTTTACTTGAGCTCTTGCCGCAATTTCTCTGCAACTGTACGCAAGGTCTTGATGCGTGCAAAATATTTATCGTTGGCCTCCACCAGCGTCCAGGGAGAATCGGGGGTGCTCGTTTTCAACAACATCTCTTCTGCAGCGGTGATGTAATCCTCCCATTTACCACGATTCCGCCAATCCTCATCTGTGATTTTCCATGTCTTGTAATTTGTCCGCACGCGCTCCCGGAAGCGGCGCAGTTGCTCCTGTTTGCTGATGTGCATCCAAAATTTAAAGATGACTGTACCAAAATCCGTGAGTTGACGCTCGAACTGATTGATTTCGCTATAGGCGCGCCGCCAATCCGCTTCAGTGCAATATCCCTCCAGGCGTTCAACTAATACACGTCCATACCATGAGCGGTCGAATATGGCGATCTGCCCCTGCTCGGGCAACCGCCTCCAAAAACGATAAAGGTAATGACGCTCTTTATCCTCACCCGACGGTGCGGAGATCGGCCAGACCACATAACCGCGCGGATCGATTCGTTCTGTCAGGCGCTTGATCGTGCCTCCCTTTCCTGAGGCATCCATGCCTTCAAAGACGATCACCACGGGCCGCTTCTGTGCGTAGACTTGAAAAGCCATTTCATGCAGCTCTGCCTGCAAAGCCTTGAGCTGCTTATCGTATTCATCGTGCTCAGTTGCCAGTGTAAGATTAAGTCGCTCAAGCATTGACGGCTCCTTTCATTTCCTTTGTTGCGCGGGAGCGTTTGGCTTTCGCACCCGTTGATGAGGGCAGCCCTAGGCGCGCTTCAAGTGAAGCGATGATCGTTTCAAAGACCTTGACGCGCATGTAATACCGATCAGTTGCTTCGACGATGGTCCAGGGCGCGTGAGGCGAATCGGTGCGGGCGATCATATCTTCGACAAAGCCCGCATATTTTTCATAGCGCTTGTTTTGCAGCAGATCTTCCTCTCCCACTTGCCATGCTGTCAACTTGTCTTTACGTAATTTTTTAATTCGCTTCTGTTGATCCGCTTCGCTGATGTGCAGCCAGAATTTTAATATCACTGCTCCATCTGCAGATAGCATCTCTTCGAATTCAGCGATATCGTGGTACGCGGCGCGTAGCTCATCTTTGTTGATCGTTTTATTCAGGCGATCGATCAATACCCTGCGATACCACGATGTATCGAATGCGACCATTTGCCCGCGTGCAGGGATCTTGAGCCAAAAACGCGACATCCACGGATAACGCAACTCTGCGGTACGCGGCGGTGTGATCGGGACAACGCGAAATCCGCGCGGATCCAAACGCTCTGCGAGCAAACTGATCAGACGTCCCTTGCCAGTCGCTGCCCAGCCTTCGAAAAGAATGATGACTGGAATCTTTGCGTCGAAAACCGCATGTTCCAATTCATAGAGGCGTTGTTGCAACGGTCTTAATCGTTTTTTATACTCCTCTTGTCCTAAAACCAGATCGAGATTGACATGTTCAAGCATGGCGAACTCCATTTTTCGGTTTGATAATTTGACTGCAGCGCCTAAGAGTCTAATGGTATAGTCACGATCAGTAGTTGACAATTCAGAAGATCAGGGGGAGTAAGATGGTGGTCATTCCCGGAAAGGGGTCAGGTTTTAGTTTGTGGGTAATTCAATTTTGTTTATTATATGCTTAATTGCATTAATTGTCTTGCTTGTAAGAATACACCTAAATGCAAGTGCGGTATGCCACAAGTGTTGGTTGGTAATTCGAAACCGTGTCGGAAATTTTGTGTTAGAAGATTTTTGATAAAAGAGCGATTTTGTAAGCTGTAAACAAAGGTATGTAATTTCCAGCCCTCTTTCTCGCTAAAATTAATAAAACAAAAAAAGAACCGATTTTTTAGGATTGGTTCTTTTGTATGAATTGGGTGCCCCGATGGAGATTGCACCCACGAAGTGTAATTATTTCTGCTGACCTGGAGTTGATTTTGTGTTTTTATAGGTGTTTTCCAGTAAAGACTTGTTCACTCTATGCAGGGGAAAAGCAGATCGCAGAAATGAAAACGGAATCCAATATCTTGTGGATGCCTCTACTTCAAGGTACGAATAAATGACACAACCTGCCAGATCTGTTCATCTGTCAAAATGCCCTTCCACGCAACCATTGCAGTGCCATCCTTGCCTGTGGAAATGCGCCAGAACAAATAATCGTCAGCAACGATCGCGCTTAACTCAGGTAAATTTTTTGGAGCAGGATCGAGTGAAGTACCTGCAGGTCCGTCTCCATGACCTTGTGAGCCGTGACATACAACGCAATTATTCTTGAAAACATCTGCTCCAGCGATAGCGGCATCAGCACTCAATGGATTGGTCAGCCCGACAAAATCAGCAGGGACTGAAGCTGGTGCAGTTGTCGATTTTGCTGGTTCACTGCTGCAAGCAGCAAGAGTCAATGTGACCAGAACGAACAAAATTAGAATACCTTTTTTCATCGCATATTTCCGATTACGCCAGCTCATGTTTTTGCAAACCCGTCCGCGCGATTTCAATAAGTTCCTTCAATGGGTGGATCAAGGCCACTGCGTATAGAGCGAATCCGATCCCATACAGCGCGCCTCTGGCCGGGACGATGAAGATGCTTGCCCATACAAACAAACTTCCCGCTGTTGCCGCTGCAAGGCTTCCCCAACAACCGCCGAGTTGTGGAGTCTCCTCCTTGAGGAAGAAACGCCGGGCAATGTACGGGATGAGGGCAATGCCAAATTGCAGCACCCAGCCATAAATTAAAGCTTGAGGCGCTGTGGATTCGATGGGACCAGCTTCAAAAATTCCAAACATAATGAACGGCGCCATCCCGATCGGGGCGATAATCCAGAGATATGAAGAAACCAGATGCCATGCGCCTGCGCTGTTCAATTTTCCGCTTTCTTTGAAGGCGCGGATCATCATGACCACCATCCAGATCGTTGAACTCAAATGCAGGACCAGACCTGAAACGGTGGGAGGCAAACTTCCGCCGAGCCAGGGTCCCAACACGAGACCGAACGCGCCGAGCGTCATACCCCAGTAGATGAGTGAAATATTTTTCGTGTTGCTGAGCGGACGACCCGTGATCATCGGCACGAAATCCACAAGCAAGCCAGCGAAGACGAGCGACATGAAGCCCCACGAGTTGGCGTGGATGTGTGCTTCAAGCGGCACTTTGATATACAGCGCGTCGCTCCAGTTGAGAAATAACCCTGTGCCGATGATGATGCCGACCAATAAATAGAACATGCCTGTGATATAAAACTTGAGGCTTTCAGGCGCATCGCCGCCGCGCACATTCCATAATTGAATGAGGAGCAGTGTCGCGGAGATGAAAATAAGTGTGCCGCCTGCAAAGATCATCGGGTGATTCATGCCGCCAAAGCCAGCTACGAGCGCAATAAAGCCAACATTGAGAGTCAGCCAAATATCCCAGCGCATGGAGGGGCGCGGCTTTTTTGAAAGGGTCGCAACCAACAAGGGTAGTAGCCCGAAGATCACTTGCGAGAGAATTCCAAGCGTGATGAAATGCACGCGCACCCAGCGTAATGCGGGAAATGCGCCGACAAGGTTGATGCTTACCAATGAAGCATCTGCGGCGGAAAGCAATGCCACGAATGTGAACAGCACTGTTGTCAGTAAATATGGGATGGGCATTTTATTGTTCCCCTTTTGATCCAAGGAATACAACCCGCGTTTTTGCATTCATGCCGCGCTTCATACCGCTGGGTACAACAACGGTCACGCCGGGTTTGATCTCGAAGGCTTCGTCACCAACGGTCATCAAGCCTGTACCTTCGAGAAAGTGATACATCGCCGCCTCGCCAGGGTGCGCGGGAATTTGTCCGCCTGCCTCCAACCCAACGACCAGCGCCTTGAAATTTGGAGTGTCAATTAAGAATTGCGGTTTTGGACCATCTGCGGCAAAGACGGCCTTTGCTTTTGTATCAGCGAAATAGATTTGTGAAGTTGTGTCAGACATATTGTCTCCTTTTGGATATGCCTGACTTTATCTCTTTCCCCCGTTTCCCGCCCCGACTTTTGTCGGGTTTTTGCCCCCAGTTATTATTTGCCCTGAATCATTGCCCGCTCCGCGAGACCCGCGCGATCCAGAATGCGGATGGAATGTTTATCCATTTCGATCAGCCCTGCCTTTGTCAATTCACGGATGACGCGGCTCAATACATCGGGTACGGTGCCGAGATGCGACGCCATTTCTGTTAGATTTGTCGAACGCTGACGCTCGATCACATCCCCTTCGGCTTGATCAAGCAAAAGTTTTGCATATCTCGCTTCGACAGTTTTTAAAGACAGATCCGCTGCAAGCGTCACAAGACCAATGATCTTATCTGCCATGTTCTCGATAATCTGCAGCGCTGTTTGCGGATGCGCCAGAATTATCTCTTCCAATGCCTGGCGGGGGAGCAGCCATATCCCTGATTCTTCCAAAGCAACTGCGGTGGCGGGATTGGCGCGGTTTGCGAGAACCCCCACTTCGTTAAACATTTCACCTGCGCTGATAAATCTCAATACCTGTTCGCGTCCATCCGGGGAGGATTTCAAGACTTTCAACGATCCGTATTGCAGATAATATAAATTGCTTTCGGTATCCCCTTCCCAGAATACGACAGCATCGGGAGCATAGACTTTCCATGTGGAGTTTTTTGCCAGCCTGGAAAGAGTTTCCTTATCCAGTCCGCGCAGGAATTCAAAAGTTTGCAGTCGTTTGAGGAGAATGTCAGTTTGCATGCTTTGATTTTATCCCAGTCTTTCCAAACCGCTGGCTTGCTCGATGACGAGTGGATCATTGCTGTTAGCTTCGTAAGTGGACATCCCCTTATAGTTGATATTTCGAAAAAAAGGGGGACGGGTAAGAAAGCGATGACCTCCAGGAAAATGATCTTGATGTGATTTAAAAATTCTAAAAAATCAAGGAAACTTCCCATGGCGCATGCCATGAAACCGGGAAACGAAAAGAATTCCCCGCCATGTCCGAATGCATTGGCATTGGGTGATGGGTCTTTGTAAACGCGCCCAATTGGATATGTTTTATTTATATGCCACAGGTTGTGGTTGTACCTCCGATCTAATGTCTCAATTTCAAGTTTCCCTCTTGACAATAAGTTGGAAAATTAATCCTTCTGCAATATTTTTTATTATCTTTCTAACCCCACTGCCTATGGCAACGACAGGGACCGGGATGTGTCATTGAAGAAGAAGTTATGAGTTTCTTCTAAATAACGAGAGCGATAGGATGACAGAGTGTTTGCGGATCACATACTTTCAACAGTAGCGTCTTCAAAACTGGGATGTTCACCCAAAGCTATCTTCGCTGACTGCAAGACCTATCCACCCGCTCGGATTTGAGCTATAAAAATGGACTGTCATGCTTTTTTGCTCTCATCTGATAATTACCCGGGAGCAATGTGATGGGTAAAAATCCTTCTCTGTTATAAGAACGCATCAACCTCTCGATAAACCAGACTCCCAAGAGTAAATAAACAAGGGTGAATTGCAGCTTATTCAAAGGCGCTTTTTTTGTTACCATCCACTGATTCATGTTTGTACTCCATGGATTTTTGTTACACCGAAACCCTTGACTTGGAGTTAACTCCAAGTGTTACACTGCCCTTCGAGGTGACTCATGAAAATCGCAGAAGTTAGTGAACAGCATGGTATTTCAACGGATACGCTTCGTTATTATGAACGGATCGGTCTTATCCCGCCCGTCACTCGAAATGAAAGCGGCATCAGAGACTATAACGAGCTTGATGTCAGACGGGTTGAATTCGTCAAGTGTATGAGAAGCGCAGGTCTTCCCATTGAAGTGTTGATCGAATATATCGGACTGGTTCAGCGGGGCGACCAGACCATTGAGGCTAGAAAAGATATTCTGGTCGAGCAGCGGCAGTTGCTGATTTCCAGAATGGAACAAATGCAAAAGACTTTGGATATTTTGAATCATAAAATTGAAGTGTACGAAAAAGCTGTTTTGAAAAACGAAAAAGAAATGATCCCGGTAGTGGAATAAATCGATTCATCGAAAATATAGGAGTTCTAAAAATGAAAACACGAAAGCTTGGTAATAGCGGACTGGAAGTTTCAGCTCTCGGACTCGGCTGCATGAGAATGAGTTTTGGCGACACGCCCACCGACAAACAGGAGATGATCGATTTTCTTCATAAGTCTGTTGAGCGCGGCGTGACTTTCTTCGACACCGCGGAAGTGTACGGTCCGTTCACAAACGAGGAACTGCTCGGCGAAGCGTTGGAGCCGTTCAAAGGTCAGGTGGTGATCGCCACCAAGTTTGGCTGGAAACACGGGGAGAAGGGTCCGCATCCAAGCGCTGGTGTGGACAGCAGACCGGATCAGATCAAACGGGTAGCTGATGCGTCTCTCAAGCGTTTGCGAGTCGAGAGCATTGACCTGTTCTATCAGCACCGTCCTGACTCCAATGTGCCTATGGAAGATGTGGCAGGTGCGGTGAAGGATTTGATCCAGGCGGGCAAGGTCAAATATTTTGGTTTGTCCGAATCAAACGCAGAGCAAATCCGCGCTGCTCATGCAGTTCAACCTGTTACTGCTTTGCAAAGTGAATACTCGATCTGGTGGAGGAATATCGAAGCGGAAATTTTGCCGACCTGCGAAGAACTTGGCATTGGGGTTGTACCGTACAGTCCGCTGGGACGCGGTTACCTGACAGGCAAGGTTGACGAGAACACGACCTTTGACAGCTCCGATATCCGCAGCCGCAATCCGCGTTTTACGCAGGAAGCGATCAAAGCGAATCGGGCTGTGATCGATCTTCTTGAGAGAATTGCAAAACAGCATGGTGCTACTCCGGCGCAAATTGCACTGGCGTGGTTGCTGGAGAAAAAGCCGTGGATCGTTCCCATTCCCGGCTCACGCAAACTTGAACGGCTCGATGAGAACAACGGCGCGCTGAATATCGAACTATCGGCGAATGATCTTGCTGAAATTCATAGCGCTATGTCGCAGATCAAGGTGGTTGGAGACAGGTACTAAATAGCCTGGCTACTGATCGGATGGAACAAGTCAGCGGCGAACAATATCGAATAGGAGATTAATATGTACATTGGATTACAAATTCCGTCCTTCAAATATCCCGGCGGTACGGCTGACATCCGTCCAAAACTAAAGGAAATCGTCACAACCGCAGAAGGAGCAGGTTTTCATAGCCTGTGGGTGATGGATCATTACTATCAGATCAAAGGCTTGTTCGGTGAAGCCTATACCGACCCAATGCTGGAAGCCTATACCACGCTCGGATATTTTGCAGGGTTGACTGAAAAAGCCAGACTCGGCGTTCTGGTCACGGGCGTGATCTATCGCAACCCCGCCGTGTTGATGAAGATGGTCAATACGCTCGATATCCTCTCTGGTGGTCGTGCTTATTTTGGAATTGGCGCGGCGTGGTATGAAGATGAGGCAAAAGGGAATGGAATTCCCTATCCGTCAACATCGGAACGTTTCGAGCAACTGGAAGACAGCCTGAAATTGGCAAAGGCGCTCTGGGCCAGTGATGAGACATCTTTTGCAGGCAGGCATTTTTCTGCTCCTGCAATTACCAATAATCCGCGCCCGCTTTCAAGCCCGCATCCTCACATCATGATCGGCGGTACGGGTCCCAATAAAACATTGCGAATGGTCGCCCAATATGCGGATGCCTGCAATATCGGTGATTGGGTCGGCACAGAAAACATGCAGAAATCGCTCGACACGCTCAAGGAACATTGCGAGACTTTGGGACGTGATTATGAAACGATTGAGAAAACCTGCCTTGGCACTGTGCATCTTTCTGCGAAGGATACGGTAGACGGCGTTATAGATCGAATCCAGAAACTTTCTGAGATGGGCTTCACCCACGCGATCTTCAATATGCCGGATGTCTACAAAATTACCCCGCTTGAAGACTTTGCAAAAGAGATCATCCCCGCTGTGGCGGGGCTTTAAGGAGAAAAAATATGAAAGCAACTGTAATGTATGGCGCGGGAGACGTTCGCATCGAGAATGTTCCTGACGCTCGAATTATTGAACCCACCGACGCTCTCGTCATTGTCACCCGCGCCGCCATCTGCGGCAGCGACCTCTGGCCTTACAAGGGGATGCGGGCCAGCGAAGAAGGCCGCCGCATGGGACATGAATTTATCGGCATCGTTGAAGCAGTTGGCGCGGATGTCCGCACCATCAAGGTTGGTGATATGGTAGCCGCGCCTTTCGCATGGTCTGACGGAACCTGCATTTACTGTCAGGAAGGCTTGCACACTTCCTGCTTGCATGGAGGGTTCTGGGGCGGCACCAAACTGGATGGCGGACAAGGGGAAGCGGTGCGTGTCCCTCAGGCGGATGGGACTCTCTATCCTCTTCCTGTGGGGCGAGATGACTCCTTAATGCCCTCGCTTCTTACTCTGACCGATGTAATGGCTACAGGCCATCATGCAGCTGTCTCAGCCAGAGTTGGTCCCGGGAAAACCGTGGCAGTTGTCGGTGGCGGGGCGGTCGGCTTGTGCGGTGTCATCGCCGCGAAAAGACTCGGAGCCGAGCAGGTCATCCTGCTGGATCGTCACGCCAGTCGAATCGCACTTGCGAAAGAATTCGGCGCGACCGATATTGTCAGCGAGCGCGGAGAGGAAGCGGTTGTGCGTGTACGCGAACTGACCAAAGGGCTGGGCGTGCAATCCGTTCTTGAATGTGTGGGCTACGATGAATCCACGCTCACCGCGCTGAGCATTGCCCGTCCTGGTGGCGCGGTGGGGCGCGTGGGTGTTCCGCAGGGTGAAGCCATGCCCGCCGCCATGCCGACCTTTTTCAACAACGTCACCATTGCCGGAGGCCCTGCCCCAGCCCGCGCATATATCGCAGAACTGCTGCCAGATGTCCTCGAAGGAAGAATCGAGCCGGGCCGCGTCTTCGATTGGGCCGGCGGACTCGATCAAGTTCCCGATGGCTACCGCGCCATGCACGCGCGCGAAGCCATCAAGGCCATTATCGCATTTTAGCAGCGATGTTTTATGTACCGTCCCGCAGGTTTGTGTAAATCAGTCGGTTTACAGTTCAAACCTTCGGGACGGTAGTGAGAAAAGGATTTCCCAATTGCCGCATGGATAAGCGAAGAACGTAACAAGACCGGCTCAGTCGAAGAATTTTTATTTCTATCTACTCACACACAACAAGAATTGTTTTATTGTCCACTCTGAGGGAATACTGGGTAGTTAGCATAGGGCTTCTATCAGCACTCTCTTATATCAATAAACTTCAGCACAACCTTCGACAGCGTTTTCTTGACATCTTCCAACTTCATCTCCGCCACTTTGAATGTGACGATAACGGTCTTTCCATCTTCTGTCGCAAACTGGCCAAAAGAAATGAAGTTGCCGCCCACATCTGCAATGGCTTTGGTGATCATCGCTAGTTGACCAGGGTGATCTTCGGCAATGGCCGTCACACGGATTCCTTTTGTGCGCGCGCCCATCAATTCAAGGAATATCTTGAACAAGTCTGTCTCTGTGATCATGCCGACGACTTTGTCCGCTTTCATTACAGGCACGCCGCCGATCTTGTTATCTGCCATTATGCGCGCAGCTTCTTCGATGGGAGTATCAGCCTGCACGGTTAACACTTCGCGCGTCATCACTTCCTTGACCGTGATCTTGCTAAGCATGTAATTCATTTCCCACACGCTCAAACTTGTGGCCTGTGACGGGGATGCGTTCAGCAGGTCCTTATCCGATATGATACCGATCAATTTGCCATCCTTCAGGACAGGCGCGCGGCGGATTTTTTCCTTCTTGAACAACGCCAGCGCATCATGAATGGGCATATCTCTTGTGATCGAAATAACAGGGCGGGACATTCTTTCACCGACTAACATGGGGAGCCTCCTAATTTGAATAATGTCGCTGCGAGGCGCTCTTGTTTTTTGCCGAAGCAGTCTCCTAATTATAGGGGGATTGCTTCGTCGGGAAGAGCAAGGGCCCTCCTCGCAACGACATATTGAAAATTACTATTTCAATTTTTTGATTTACAAACCAAGATACGCCTCGCGGACATGTTTATCCTTGATCAATTGCCGCGCGGGACCTTCGATGCCAGACTTGCCTTCGGCGAGCACATATCCATAATCACTGATGGCCAATGCCATTTGAACATTTTGTTCCACCAGCATGATCGTAAGACCCGTATCACGCAGGGCTCGCAGCCCTTCAAAGAGTTGCAGAACAAGCAAAGGCGCAAGACCGAGCGAGAGTTCATCGATCATCAAGACTACCGGGTCTGCCATGATGCCTCTTGCCACTGCCAGCATTTGCTGTTCGCCGCCGCTCAATGTCCCAGCCTTTTGAGTCTTGCGTTCAAGCAGGCGCGGGAACATGGTGTACACCTTTTCAAGATTCTCCTTGACCTTCGGGCGCGCGCGTTTATTCGATGCACCCAATTCAAGGTTTTCGTACACGCTCATATCTGTGAACAACTGCCTGCCTTCAGGCACGAGCACCAGTCCCAACTCTGCTTTGGTGTATGCGGGCATGCGGCTGACATCCTGTCCCTGAAACCAGATCGAGCCGCTCCACGGTTTGAGCAGTCCCATCACAGCCCGCAGCATGGTTGTCTTGCCCGCGCCATTCCCGCCAACCAGACAGGTTAACTTTCCAACTTCCAGATTCATGCTGGCGCCCCACAAGATTTGCACTTCGCCATAACCAGAGGTGATGTCACGAACTTCAAGAATAGCCATGTTAATCATCCTCCATCAACTGTTCGGCAAGTTTGGGGTCGCCCAGATAAGCCTCGATCACTTTCGGGTGGCTGACGATCTCACTTGGCGAACCTTCAGCGATCTGCGTGCCATAATCCAGCACAAGGATGCGGTCTGAGACATTCATAACAGCCTTCATCAAATGCTCGATCATAATAATGGTGACGCCCTGCGCGCGAATATCCAAAACCATTTGGATCATGCCATCGATCTCAGATGGATTCAAACCCGCGAGAACTTCATCCAACAAAAGCAGATGTGGGTGTGATGCGAGCGCGCGCGCCATCTCAAGCCTTTTCTTCTGTGCCACGTTCAGGCTACCCGCTAACTGGTCGGCGCGAACTGAGAGACCGACAAACCCGAGCACTTCGTCCGCGATCTTTGCGGCTTTACTCAAACTTTGATTCTCATGTCCGAAACATGCGCCAACCATCACATTCTCACGCACGCTCAACTCATTCAACGGGCGCACGATCTGATGCGTGCGCGCCATGCCCATCTTCGCGAGATGATACGGCATCTTATTCGTCACATCTTTACCCTGAAATAAGATGCGTCCTTCTTCCGGATGATAGACGCCATTGATGGTATTGAACAAAGTTGTCTTGCCCGCACCATTCGGACCGATCAATCCCAGAATTTGTCCCTTGGGAAGATCAAACGTGACTTGTGTCAGCGCCTGCAAACCGCCGAAGCGTTTGGTGACACCTTGTACTTGTAAGAGAAGCGTCATGCCAATACCCTCCTCAAAATTGGGAAGCGTTGTCTCAGCCAGCCGACTGCGCCTGCAGGAATGAACAACACGATGATCAATAACAACGCGCCCGAGACAGAGAGTTGAATATCCTTGAAGAAGTCACTGGTCACCAGATACCCGCGCATGCCCTGATAGGCAAATGCGCCGAGGATCGGCCCAAGCACTGTACCTTGTCCGCCGAGCATGACCATGACAAGCAATTCGATCGAAGCATGAAGTGGGAAAGCATCATGCGGTTCCACGTTTCCATTCTTGAAGAAGAACAACACACCGATCATGCCGGGGATGATGGCGGACAACACATACGCCCAGGTCTTTGCATCTGGCGCGAACACGCCCATCACTTCCGCCGCATCTTCATTCTCGCGGATGGCAAGCAGTCCCAGCCCAAACTTGGAGGTGCGGATGATGTAACTGAGGATGATCGCCAGAATGGCAAGTCCGCCGACAACGTAGAAAGCCATTTCCAATGCTTTCGCTGCGCCGCCGTAGGCGAGGTAAGCCTTGAAGTTAAGCGTAATACCTGTCGGTCCACCGAATAGGTCAAAGTTATTGATGAACGCTCTCATCGCTTCGTTCACACCGATGGTAGCCAATGCAAAATACGCGCCGCGCAATCTCAATATCGCCTTTCCTAAAAGAAAAGCCAGAACACCTGAACTGACTCCGCCAGCCAGGATGCAGATCCAAAGCGACATGCCTTGTGAACTAAGCAGATAGAAACCAACGTAACCACCGAAGCCAAAAAATACAATGTGACCGAAACTCACATAGCCTGTGTAGCCAAGCAAAATATTCAAACTGGATGCGAGTGCGATGGCCTTCAAGATCGTGAATGCAGTTTCGCGCGCGGCGGCTTTGCCTGTGATGGTGGGATACAACATCAACCCCGCGATGACCAACAGGGGAAGGATAATGCCGATGTACTTTTGAAAGTTTCTCATTGTTTCGCTCCAAACAATCCATTGGGACGAACAAGCAGAACCAAAATGAACAAGCCAAATTCAATAACGGGAACCCATGAAGTTTCAAGAAAAGCGGGGACGATGGCTTCAAGCACACCGAGCGCCAATCCGCCAACCAATGCACCGATGGGATTTCCCAAACCGCCCAAAACGCCGATCACAAAACTCTTGAGTTCGTATCCGCCGCCGGAGAGAATGCTGAATGGAAAGAAGGTTGCGATCAATGCGCCTGAGATGGCGGCCAGCATGGTTCCCAAACCAAAGCTCAAGGCAAGAATGCGCGAGGATGGGATGCCCATCAACTCAGCGGCTGCGCGGTTGTTCGCGACGGCACGGATATTTTTCCCGGGGCGAGTCTGATAGAGAAACAGGTACAGCCCGCCCGTCACAATGATCGCTGCCAGGGCTGCGATCAGGCGCGTGCCGAGCAAGGTCGTCGAGCCAAGATTCACACTGCCCATGTTGAAATCCACATTGAATGGTGATGTGGTGAAGGCGGCAGTTCCCAGCCCGATGATGATCATGTTAACTGAGAATGTCGCCAGCAGTGAGGAAAGATGTGGCGCGTTGATCACACGATGGACTGCCACGGTGTAGATCAAAATCCCCAAAAGCAAACCCACGGGCGCGATGATAAATAATCCAAGATAGGGATTAATGCCCATTTTTATAAAGATGAGATAAGTGCCGAACATGCCGAGTGAAATGATGGGACCGTGGGATAAATTAATGACGTTCATCACGCCCCAGATCAACGTCAGCCCCATTGCGGCAACACCGTACACAAACCCAAGCAAAATTCCATCTGGCAACGAAGCAAGGAGCAGGTTTATTTGTTGCATGAATTAACTCCAAAATGATAAAGACTTCGGAAGTCTTTTGGATTTATGAAGACTTCCGAAGTCCAGAGGAGAGCTTATATATTACGGCGTGGTGATCGGGAAGATGGGAGCCTTGGTGGCGACATCCGCAGGCCAGACGACTTCGCGAACCAATTCGCCCGCTTCATTCTTCTGCCATTGAATGACAACCATGCTGTGACCGATCTGCAAACCATGCGCTTCAGCGGATGTGTCGAACTTGATGCCGCCGTAGAAGGTGAAGATGTTGGTTGCGTCAAGCGCAGCCTTGACCGCTTCGCTGTCGATTGAGTCTGCGTCTCTGATGGCTTTTTCAAGCAGCAGGCCTGCGGTATATCCGCCAGCAGCATGATAGGTGGGTTTGTCGCCATAAGCAGCTTCAAAGGCTGCGGAGAATTCTTCGCCGCTAGGTCCGAACCATTCAATACCGAGTCCGTTTGCTTCCGCTTCAGTATGAGTGGCTTTGGCTTCCCATTGGCTGGGACCAGTCACGCCAAGTGCGGCATCGCCCAACTCGGAAAATTTGCTGTCAGGAGGAGCAACAAGGAGGGCGATAAATTGAATGCCAACCTTGCGTTCGTACAATTGACGGGCAAAGGTACTTCCATCGGGATAGTGACCGCCACCCAAAACGACTGTCGCGCCAGAGTCAACGATCTTGTTGATGATCGGCCCGAAGTCTGCGGTGTCGGATGCGTAGGCTTCTTCCAATACGATCTCAAATCCAGCGGCTTCAGCATAGGGCTTCAAACCGCCGACTACTGCCGTGGAGAATTTGTCGCTTTCATTTACGATCGCGATCTTGGCAGCGGGGTCAAGGGTCTTGAGCATATCTACAGTGCTGGTGAGATACAGCGAGCCAGGGGTATAAAGTTGGAATACACCCGTGTAGCCCTGCTTGTAGGTATCATCATCAGCCGCACCAGTGGTGATCATCAACTTGCCGTTCTGTTCCGCAATGACTGCGGCAGCCGCAGTGAGACCAGAGGAGTATGGGCTGATCAGAAAGTCAGCGTTGTCTTCGGTGATGAGGCGTGTGTAAAGTTCCTGCACGCGCTCCTTGGTAGATTCATCATCGTAGCTTTGCGCGGCAAATTTGACGACTGTGCCGTCGCTCAAGGTGAGTCCGCCCGCTTCATTCACTTGATTCATCCACAAATTAAAACCATTGACCTGACGCTTGGATGAAACTTCCTGTGCGCCAGTTTGTGAAGCGGTAAAACCGATGGTGACGGTTACTT
Organism: Candidatus Villigracilis saccharophilus; assembly: GCF_016711665.1. Taxonomy (NCBI): domain Bacteria; kingdom Bacillati; phylum Chloroflexota; class Anaerolineae; order Anaerolineales; family Candidatus Villigracilaceae; genus Candidatus Villigracilis; species Candidatus Villigracilis saccharophilus. The sequence continues at coordinate 50,252 of NZ_JADJSO010000020.1, read as the reverse complement.
CTTCTGCGGCAGCAGCAGGTGCTTCGGTTGCGGCAACGGGTTCCTCATTTACAGCGGGAGCTTCCACAACGGGTGCCTCAGTCGCAGGGGCAGCTCCGCCTCCACAGGCAGTGAGCGTAAGACTAAGAACGATCAACAGGGCAAAGAGATTGAAAAGTGTGCGTTTCATTTTCGGACAAGCCTCCTTCGTGGCGTGAAAGAATGAATTGCGAATCACAAGAGTTGGGACCGCATTTAAATAGATTATAGGAAGGAAGCGGAAATATCGAATAAAAAACGGATGGGCAGATATAAATAATTTATAAATAATTTCCCCTAGAAAAACTAACCGAGGCCTAAGGTCACAAGGACTGAAGGCATTACCTTCCTTCGGTACTTTGCCTGAAGATTTGTTACCCCTCGAAGCGATACCCCATCCCGTGTTCGGTGAACAAGTGGCGCGGATTGAGCGCATCCACTTCTATCTTCTGGCGCAGGCGGCCAATATACACGCGCAGATATTCGGCTTCGTTGCCATATTCCGCACCCCATACATTTTGCAAGATCGCGCGGTGCGACAAAACTCTGCCCGCGTTTTTCAACAAATACACCAGCAAATTAAATTCCGTCGGCGTTAATTCCACAGGTGAATCTTTCACGGTCACAAGATGCCGATCCATGTCCACACGAATATCTCCGCGCACCAACTGCTCTTCATTCGACGATGGCTCCAGCCAGCGCGCGCGCCGCAGCACAGCCTTGATGCGTCCCATCAATTCGCCGACGCCGAACGGTTTGGTTAAATAATCATCAGCACCCATATCGAAGGCTTGAACCTTATCAGACTCTTCGCCCAATGCGGTCAAGATGATGATCGGTGTTTTGGATGTCTCGCGGATGCGGCGCGTGGTTTCCAAACCATCCAGGTGCGGCATCATCAAGTCCAAAATTACAAGGTCAACTTTCTCATTATTAAAAGTTGCCATCGCTTCCAATCCGTTGGCGGCGGTCAGCACTTTGTAATGGCGCGCCTCTAAATTTCGGCGCACGAAATCGCGCAGTGATTTTTCATCATCCACTACCAACACAACAGGATCATTCATAAAGGTTCATCTCTCGCTTCATATAAATTCAACGGAATGGAAAACGCAATGCACGCGCCCGCATTCATCGGCTCGACCCAGATCTCGCCTTTGTGTGCGCGTACAAGTCCCTGACAGATCGCCAGCCCAAGTCCCGCTCCGCTTGTCACGCGCGCAAGGCTGTCATCCAGACGATAAAAACGTTCAAAGATACGTTCACTTTTTTCGGGCGGAATTCCCGGCCCGTCATCCATCACACGGAAAATTATCGAATCATTTTGTCTGTTAACTTTCACTTGAATATAGGACTGCTCGCCCGCATATTTGACCGAGTTCTCGATCAGATTGCGGATGACCGTTTCGAGACGCGGCACATCCGTATAAAGAGACGGCAAATCCTTTTCGATTTGGACCTCGAACCTGTTCCCGCTTTCGAGACGCGCCTGCTTCGCCCCGCGCAGGATGGTCTCCTCAATATTGCATTTCTCCAAAGATAATTTCAATGAGCCCGCTTCTATCCGTGAAAGATCCAAAAGATTGTTGACCAGACTCGTCAAGCGATCGGTCTCATTTGAAATGATGGTTAAAAATTCTCTTTGCGATTTACTGTCCCATTCCACATCTTCAGCCAGCAATGTGGATGCGTAGCCTTTGATCGCAGCCAATGGTGTGCGAAGCTCGTGTGAAACCGTTGAAATGAGATTTGACTTCATACGATCCAGATCACGGTCAGCCGTAATATCGTGCAGGATGATGCCGCGTCCAATTGGCATGTCTCTTGCATCGGTCACATCGAAGGTCTCGAACCGTAGATGCAGCGGACGTCCGGCCGCCATCAGCGCGATCTCAGATTTTTGCTTCGACCCTTCAAGAATATTCCTGACTTCATCTTCCTTTGATATGTCATCGATGGACCTGTTCAACACCCGGCTTATGACACGCTCCACTTGTATGTTGGATATGTCCTCATTTGAAAGTTGAGATAGTTCCGCGACTCGTCTGTTCGCATAAATGATCACGCCATTCAAGTCATTCAAGATCAAACCATCGTCCATGGATTGAACAAGCGCTTCAAGGCGGTGCGTTTGTTCCTGTAACCTCGCGTCACTGCGTTCAAACAAAATCGCGTTCTCAATTGCCATCGTAGCCTGGTTTGCAAAGCTCGACAGCAGTTGTATTTCGTTAACTGTGAATTCGTGCGGCATGGGATGGAACACAAGCAGACACGTTGGAGGCGCGTGCTGTGTGTTGAGCGGTACGCCCAATACTGCGCGATAGCCTTCAGCGCGCGCCCGCGGCCTTTGCGGCATATAGGATGGATCGGTTTCTGTATCGCTGACCTGGACCGGCTCACGCGCGCGCAAGGAACGCATACTCACGGAACTCGGTTCGCTTGGCTGAAGGGATAGCTGTTCGGTAAAACTTTGAGAGAGTCCACGGCTGGCGCGGACTCGGAATTCGCCGTGAGCTTCATCCAATGCGATGATGGCGATCCTCTGCACGTTCAACAGGCGGCCGACCTGTTCCAGAATGCGATCCAGCACAACGCTTAAGTCCAGAGACGAGACAACTGCGGTGCTGGTCTCCAGTAAAGTCGATTGCTCCTTCATTCGTTCGGTAATGGAATTCTCCATCCGCAAAATACTTCGGATGAGATTCCCGATCTGATCGGCGCGGTGTGACATCCTTTCGATCTGTGTGCGCTGACTCTGTTCAACCTCTTGGTCCAATCCGATCGCTTCGGATATGAGCGCCAGTTTTTCAATCGGGTTGATCACGCGCCAGGCGAGAATTCCCCAAAACGCAAGACCGATCAAAACAAAGGTTGCCATTGCCACCTGCGTGATGCGCTGAAGAATAATACGGGTCGCAAATGCATTCGCCGTGGGACGGCTGATGATCACGCCCCAGTCCACGCTGGGGATGGATGCGTAGGTGTATAAGCGTTCTTCATCGCTAAGATCGGTCTCCACGATCGAGCCGCTGTTCCCAGCCAGGACTTGTGTGTAAATATCAGGCAGAATTTCATTCGCGTGTTTTAATAGAAAGTCAGGGTCGGGATGTGCAATGACCTGACCGCTCGCGTCGAGGATCAGTATTTCAAAACCTTCTTCGTTCGTATGTTCCGAGATGATCGCAGATAAGGTATCGCTTAAACTTTCAAGTTTTATATTCGTGCCGACCAATCCAAGGAATTCTCCGCTCGAAGAACGAATGGGCATAACCGCCGTCGCCACCGCCTGATTGGTGGTGGGGGAGATGCGTCCTTCAGAAATTAACGGAACGTTGGATGTCAATGCGTTTTGATAATAACTGCGGAAAGAAAAATCCGTCCCCACTGTGGAACTGGGGCCAACGGGATAGTGATACAACATGATCCCATCCGCACCCAAACGATAGACCAAATTTACATCGGGCCGCGTGCTTAATACGACAGAAAAAAGCTCCCCCATATTTTCTTCTTCAATTTTGATCACGCTTGAATAATAAGAAAGTTCCTCGACCGTTTTCAAGGAATTATTGATGGCAATATCTGTTTCAAGGGCAATGGCGCGCGCGAGAGCAATATCGTTCGCCTCCACATCCCCGCGGATCCTTTCCCCTACCAGGCGGTCAAATATCAATAGCGTTACCAGAAACGGAATGATCAGGAACAGGTAAAACGCCAGAAGCTGAAGTCCAAGATCGCGGTGAAACGTTAACCATCTGCGCATAGGATTGTAGGCAATTTTACTACTCAATATTGTGGTGGCAGCGGGAGTTATTTACAGATATTGATGGCGAAGATCCAAAAGCAAGCCAAAGATTTAGATGCCGCCATAATCGGCAGTTGGTCACTAAATTGAGGGGAACATGTAGTAGGATGTGCGCCTGCCAATTGTATGAACTGGCTTGTACCAGAATCTAAAAACATATTTTCTGCCGAACCCATGCTAGAATCTTCGGACAAAATGCAGACTGAATCTGTTACCCAGATCAAAAATGATCAACCTTACTTTGTCTCCGTTCGCAGCCTGGTCGAATTTGTTTTACAGGCGGGCGACTTGACGGTTGGTGGATTTCAAAAGCGTGATCGTGCCCAGGCCGGCACGCAAGGTCATAAACAGGTGCAGCGTTCCCGTCCAGCCGGTTATCAATCCGAAGTGGAAATTCGCCATCGGGTTGAAGGTGTTGACCCGCCGATGGAAGTGCGCGGCCGGATCGACGGCCTGTATGCCGGCGAAGAACCAGTCATCATCGAGGAGATCAAAACAACCACGCTGAGCCTGGATCTGGTTAATGAGGACCACAATCGACTGCATTGGGCACAGGCACAGTGCTATGCCTATATGTATGCCCGACAACATCAATTGAGCGGGGTGCGCATTCATCTGACTTATTACCATCTCGACAGCAAAAAAGAGAAAACTTTTGAGCGCTATTTGTCGCTGGCGGAACTGGAGATTTTTTTCCGAGACTTGATCACTGCCTACCTGGGCTGGTTTCGAAAGATCAGCGCATGGCAGGTCCGGCGCGACCAATCGATCCAACAACTCGAATTCCCCTATGATGAGTATCGCCCGGGCCAGCGGGATATGGCTGTGGCAGTCTATAAAGCCATTCGAGCCAATGACCGCCTATACGTGCAATCGCCGACTGGGGTCGGGAAAACCATCGCAGCCCTTTTCCCTGCGGTTAAGGCATTGGGGCAGGGACTGGCTGCCAGGATCTTTTATCTGACGGCGAAAACGCCCGGTCGTCTGGTGGCGGAAAAGGCTCTGGATGATATGCGGCAGGCTAACCTTCAATTCAGAAGCGTGACCCTGACGGCCAAGGAAAAGATCTGTTTTTGTCCGCCGGTTAATTGTGACCCGGAAGTGTGTATATTTGCTCGTGGTTATTTTGATAAGGTGAAGCAGGCACTGGATGAAATCAGTCATCATCAATCTTTTACTCGTCCAGTGATCGAGGAGATCGCCCGTCAATATCAGATCTGTCCTTTCGAGTTTTCACTGGACCTGGCATTGTGGGTGGATTGCATCATCTGTGATTACAACTATTCATTCGATCCACGAGTTTATCTTCATCGTTTTTTTGACTTCAGTGCGGAGCCTTATATCTTTCTCGTCGATGAAGCGCATAACCTGCCGGATCGAGCCAGAGCGATGTATTCGGCTGAACTCGATAAAAGGACAGTGCTGGATCTGCAGCGCACACTGAAACCGCATTTGCCTGCCCTGGCAAAAAAGCTGAGCGTGATCAATAAGATATTGCTGGAGATACGCAAAGCCTGTCAGGCGGAGGAGAAGGATGCGCTGATCGAATACGAGCCGCCTGAAAAGCTGATCAAGGCAGTTCGGGATTTCAGCCAGAAGGCGGAAGACTGGCTGGCCCTGAATCAAACTGCTGAGTTCAGACAGGAATTATTGGAATTCTATTTCCTGTGCAGTAACTATCTCCGTACTTCCGAATATTTCGATACGTTCTACGTGTCTTACTTTGAACGATTGGGGCAGGCCGATCTTAAAGCAAAATTATTCTGCCTGGATCCAGCTCCCATGCTGGCTGTCCCGCTGGAGCGCAGTAGATCGACAGTCTTTTTTTCGGCGACATTGCTGCCGATCGATTACTTCATGAAGCTCTTGACTGGCGATAAGGATCACCCCTGGCGAATCTTTCAATCCCCCTTCCCGCTGGAAAATGTCTGTTTGCTGATCCACAACCAGATATCCACCAAATATGCGCAGCGGGCTGATTCCTATGACGCGATCGCCGCGGCAATTGAAACGATCTGCAAAACGCACGTGGGAAATTATCTGGTGTACTTCCCATCCTACGCATATCTTGATTCTGTGCTTGAACGGCTCAAGGAAAGGCTGTTAGAAAAGCAGCTTCTTGTTCAGGATCGAGCCATGACAGAAGCGGATCGCGATGTCTTTTTAGCCCGATTCTCGGCGGGTAATCAGGAAACGCTGGTTGGACTTGCCGTCATGGGCGGCATCTTTGGTGAAGGGATCGATCTGGTGGGCGAGCGCTTGATCGGTGTCGTGGTTGTCGGGGTGGGCATACCGCAACTGGGTTTGGAAAGAGACTTGATCAAAGAGTATTTTGACCGCCAGTCTGGAAGTGGTTTCGCCTATGCCTACCAATATCCAGGTTTCAACCGCGTGCAGCAGGCAACGGGTCGGGTAATTCGCACAGAGACGGATCGGGGGATCATTGTGTTGATCGATGACCGTTTTACCCATGCGCGTTACCGCCACTTATTTCCCTCACACTGGCGAAGTGTTCAAGTCGTGCAAAATTCCGACGAGATGAAAGATAAATTGACGCAATTCTGGTCGCGGACTTAGCGGATTACCAACCCGATCTATCGATGTGACTGCTCCCGACTCAAGAATCAGACGGGCAGCCAGGGCGAAACCAAGGTTGTATGAAAAGCAAGCATGTACGCGAAAGAACAGACCTTTTTGAATAACAGCTTGTCTGTTAAGGTGCCGGCACAGGAATATATAGTTTGGATCAAAAAATGCTGCCGACTTGTTATGCCCCAATATTGACGATTTGTCCGGTTCCATCCACGGTTGGGCTGGGTCCACTGTTGATCATTTGAAGCAATGCCTGGGCCTGATTCGCCTGAGTATCCATGATTTGCTTCAATACACTGAACCCAATTTCCTGTGGGATGCGTACGCTTTGCATGGCGCTCGCCATTAATGCCAGCGAACTTTCCATTGAGTTAATACCATTGATTGCCATAACTTAAGTATCGTCAGAATGTTCAAAAACATAAGGAATTAAGGCTATGACTTTATTGCCTGGTCATAGGTGAAATGGCAAAACTCTGAATTGAGAACCGTGTCATCCTGCCAATCTCGCTTGCAACTGGCAATAAATTAATCCAAACCGATATAAAAGCGATACAACAGGGAAAATACTCTTGCTTTTCAATTCCCATGCTTGTATAGTGGGAATCAGATAAGTTCACCCACATTTCTCATCATTGAAGAGGCAATATTATGAGCGCAGAGTTTAGTTTTGGAATGATCGCAAAAAACAGACGCCGTGAACTGGGATTGACCCAGGATGAGTTGGCGCGCCGTGTGGGCTGCGCCCCGATCACCCTGCGCAAGATCGAAGCGGATGACCTGCGTCCATCCGTGCAGATCGCGGAACGACTGGCGATGGCGTTGAATGTGCCTCTTGAAGAAAGAGCCGCATTCGTAAAACTGGCGCGCACCGAGCGTGTTTTTGAAGAGATCAGCGTTACTCCCATGCCGCGGCCTGAAGAGATCGGCAGTGAGGATCTAAGCGGCCGCGCCATACGCGGATATGCCTTGGGGGAACGCCTTGGCAATGGCGGAATGGGCGCGGTTTATCGCGCCGTCCAACCGCTGGTCGAGCGCGAAGTCGCGATCAAGATCATTCTGCCGATGTATGCCAACCACCCGGATTTCATCCGCCGCTTTGAAGCGGAAGCCCAGCTTGTGGCACGGCTGGAACATCCGCACATCGTGCCGCTCTATGATTATTGGCGCGAACCCGGCGTGGCATACCTGATCATGCGGTTGCTGCGCGGCGGGAGCGTGCAGTCATTATTACGCAGCGGGACGATATTTTCGAACGAAGCGATCCTGAAAATGATGGAACAGATCGGTTCCGCGTTGAGCGCCTCGCATCGTGCGGGCGTGGTTCACCGTGACCTGAAACCCGCCAACGTTTTGCTCGACGAAGATAACAACGCTTATCTGGCTGATTTCGGCATCGCAAAGAATTTGAGCAGTCCATCCTCCGAGACTCAAGCGGATATGGTCATCGGTTCGCCGGACTATATTTCACCGGAGCAGATCCGCTCGGAGTTCATCCGCCCGCAAACGGATATTTATGCCCTGGGCGTGATGTTGTATGAAATGCTGACCGGCACGCTGCCTTTCCGCGGTCCCACTCCCATCGATGTGATGAGCCAGCACCTTAATACACCTCTGCCTTTATTGGCTGAGAATCGGATCGGTCTGCCCAAAGCGCTGGATGATGTCATCAAACATGCCACCGCCAAAGACCCAATGCAGCGTTACGAAAATGTCGAATTGATGCTGAACGATCTGCGGACTGCTTTAGGCGCTGGTCTACATGAGATCAAAAGCAAACCGCTTCCTTTGAATCTTCTGACGGAGTTGGATAACCCGTACAAGGGACTGCGCGCTTTTGTGGAAGGCGACGCGCAGGATTTTTATGGACGCGAAACACTGACCCAGCAATTGCTGATCCGACTCGGGGATGGCGGGGAACTCTCGCGTTTCCTGACCATTGTCGGGCCGAGCGGGAGCGGAAAGTCATCGGTGGTCAAGGCTGGCCTGATTCCCGCCCTGCGGCGCGGAGCCTTGCCCGGTTCGGAGAACTGGTTCATCGTTGAGATGATGCCCGGCGCTCATCCGCTGGAGGAACTTGAAGCCGCGCTGCTGCGGGTCGCGGTCAACCCGCCCGCATCGCTGATCGAACAATTCCAAAAGGACAGTCGCGGATTGATCCGCGCTGTGCGCCGCTCGCTGCCGGATGATCCCGCCATCGAATTGGTGCTGGTGATCGATCAATTCGAAGAAGTGTTCACCCTCCTGCAAGATGAAGCCGAACGCATGCGCTTCCTCGGTTTGCTGGTGGCAGCTATCCTGGATGAGAATAGCCGCGTGCGGGTCATCCTGACCATGCGCGCAGATTTTATTGACCGCCCGCTCGGGTATGTTGATTTCGGCGACTTGATCCATCAGCGCATGGAGATCGTATTGCCGCTGACGCCGGATGAACTGGAAAGCACGATCGCATCGCCAGCCGAACGGGTGGGCTTGCAGTTGGAGTCTGGTCTGGTCGCAGCCATCCTGCGCGATCTTGGCGACCAGCCCGGCACACTGCCCCTGCTGCAATACGCATTGACCGAATTGTATGAGAAGCGCAAAGAAAACACATTGACCAGATCCGCCTATCAGGAGATCGGCGGCGTGCTCGGCGCGTTGGGACGCAGGGCTGAGGAAATTTTTACAGCGCTGGATGAAGAAGAACAGGTCATCGCCAGGCAGGTCTTCCTGCGACTGGTCACGCTCGGCGAAGGCGTGGAAGATACCCGCCGCCGGGTTTTGATCTATGAGTTGGAAAATTTGAAGTTCCGTGATGTGGACCTCAGGAAAGTTTCCAGATCTTTCAAGACAGTTTTGGATGCGTTCGGGAATGCCCGCCTGCTTTCCTTTGACCGTGACCCGGGCACACGCGGACCGACCGTTGAAGTGGCGCATGAAGCCATCATCCGTGAATGGCCGCGCCTGCGTGAGTGGCTGGAGGAAAGCCGCACATTGGTACGGACGCAGAGACAGCTTTCGATAGCCGCATCCGAATGGATGGATGCTCATCGGGATTCCAGCTTTTTATTGAGCGGCACCAAGCTGGCGCAATACGAGGGCTGGACGGTGAGTTCAGCAATTGCGTTGACTCAGCATGAAATTGATTACTTAAAAGCAAGTATGAATGCGCGAGATCAACGAGAGATGGAAGAAGCCGAACGTCTACAGCGCGAGTTGGAGACGGTTCGGAAATTGGCAGAGACAGAATCAAGCCGCGCTGAATTGCAAACACGGTCTGCAAAACAATTAAGGCAACGCGCGGTCTATCTTACTGGCGCGCTAATTCTGGCAATGGTTGCCGCCATCATTGCCGGGGTGATTGGGAATCGAAATTCGAGACTGGCTATTCAGAATGAAAATATTGCCAGCACCGCCCAAGCTGCAGAAGCCTTAGCTGTTCAGGAACGGGATCATGCAGAGAGTGAGAATAAGCTTTCCACATCGCGCGAATTAGCCGCAGCAGCAATTAGCAATTTGGAAATAGACCCTGAGCGCAGTATTATGCTGGCATTACAGGGACTATCAATACAACATACCTCAGAAGTAGAAAATGCTTTAAGACAAAGTTTGGCAACTTCCCGAGTCAAGGCTACTCTTACCAGTGAGTCGCAGCCGACTTCCATAGCGATCAGCCCGGATGGAGTCCACATAGCCGCTGGCGAGAAAAATGGCATTGTACAGATATGGGATCTTCAGACCGGTCAGGAGAGTTTGAAGCTAAACGTAAAAACATTAATCAACGCTGTTGAGTACACCCCTGATGGAAGCAGGTTAATCACCGGCGATGCAAGTGGATATATAAAAATATGGGATATCACGACAGGCAATTTAGAATCTTCATTTCTGGCACACGCTTCCGGGATTGAATACATGGCCTTGAGCCCGGATGGTTCTCGTCTATCAACAACAAGTTCTACCTTTTTAAAAATTTGGGATACTTCAACCAGCGAAAAGCTCTTTACTCTTTCAGACTTTACTGGTGATGTTACATCAGTGGCATTCAGCCAGGATGGAACACGCCTAGCAACAGTCGATTTAGGTGGCAATGCAATCATTTGGAACATTGCTACAGGGAAAAATCTTTCCACATTTTCTGTTGGTAACAAAGAATGTTATTTTAATGCACTCTTCAATCAAGATTCAACAAGACTGATAACATCTGATTCTTGCGGGACAATTCGTTTTTGGGATATTACCGGGAATAAAGGCCAGGAATTATTCCGTCGAAATATTCGATCATCCGGCGGAAGTGTTTCTCTCAATCTCAGCCCCAACGGAACTCAGTTGGCAGTGGGTGAAAATAATTCAATTTCAATTTGGGATGCATCTAAAGGTTTTGACCTGTTTGTTCTTCCAAATGATTTACAAGCCTGGCGTACTGATTTTAGTTCAGATGGAAAGTTATTTACTGCTGGAGGGTATGGCTCAACAATCATTAAAGTATGGGATTTATCTTTGCCCGGAGAGAAGCTTGCAATAAACTCCAATGGGGGCATGCGTATTGGAGATGTAATCTTTAATCCAGATGGGACGCGTCTTGTTACGGAAAGTTGGGAAACCGGCAAAGTACAAATATGGGATACATCAACCTATCAACAACTTCAGGCTGTTCAAGACTCAGACATTTGCTGCATTACAACATTCAGCCCGGATGGAAAACTCCTTGTTACTGGTTCCAGTCAGGGAGGAGTAAAAATTCGAGATTCTAGTACAGGTGAGGTGATTGTTTTAATAGGCGAATCCATTGCAACCCAAGTTGTCTTTAGTCCAGACGGCACTCGTATCGTCACTGCTGGTTACGATGATATTGTGAAGGTTTGGGAAACCAATAACGGTAGGATTTTGCTTTCTTTTTTTGTACGCAACCAAATAGGTTGGGTCTACGATATTGCATTTAGCCCAGATGGAAAACTTATCGCGACCGCAAGTACAGATACAAATGCTGAATATGGAATAGTACAAGTATGGGATTCAAATACAGGAAAGAAGCTATTCGGGGTCAACGATCCAGATATTACTGCAGCAACCTATAGTCTTGCATTTAGTCCTGATGGAAAATATTTGGCGGTTGGCTATGGTGATAATACAGCTAAAGTCTGGGATATTTCATCCATGAAATCACAAACCCAGCCCATGCTTACTTTCCGTGGTCATTCAGGTTTAGTATGGGATGTTGCTTTTAGCCCTGATGGCTCACGTCTTGCCACCGCTGGTTTTGATGGCATCATAAAGCTTTGGGATGTATCTACCGGACTTGACCAAGGCAAGGAAATCACCACATTTTTTGGTCATACAGCCGAGGTCAGCGGAATCGCTTTCAGTCCGGATGAAAGATATCTTGCCAGCGTCAGTTGGGATGGAACCCTGCGCGTTTACTACACCCAAATCGAAGACCTGATCGCCGCCGCTAAAGAACGGGTGACCCGTTCCCTGACCACTGAGGAATGTCAAAAGTATTTGCACGTGGATGTATGTCCAGCACCGCCATAGGTCATAAGAACTAACACATAGTATTTCAATTGAATTAGTAACATGTAAAGCCCGCTTGAAATCAAGAATCAGCGTTGGTGTCTATAAACGCACCTGTTGTCAGGCGATTGATGAAACAAAATATTCCGTCCAATCAAACTATTTTTATGGAGGTTGTTATGAAAACTTCAACGATCAAATCTCAAGAGCGCAAAAAGAGTATCTGGGATTATCTATCCCGTCACTTTGGGAAGTCGTTTTGGATACTGACGATATTGAGCGTCAGTTGTACTGCCAATGCGGCCGCCGCTTCTGAGCTGCCGCTAACCGATAGCGGGTCAGAAGCAAAGATTGCCTTCGCACCCGATCAGATCGATTTTGGAGTTTTGCCATTTGGAACCCCCAGCGCTGCTCAAACCGTGACGATAGGGAATGCTGGAACGGCTCCATTGTTGATCGAAAATCTTTCTGTCTCCAGCGGTTTTTCGATTGCATCAAACTCCTGTCCGCAGGCGCCAAAGGCAATTGCAAGTCAAGGGTCGTGTGTGGTTGACGTAGTTTTCATGGCGAGTCTTCCCGAAAATTGGGTGGGGTATCTCCAGGTCAATTACGGTTCCGGCCAGGCAATCACGATCCAATTAAAAGGATCGGCGCACTCGGGAATGGAAATGCTGGCGTCAATCCTTCCCTGACGGCGTTCACTTCAACAGATTAAACAGATCAGATCATCAAACATGGAGTCTATTATGAATATACATGGATCTCAATATGGAAACAACTCAAGCCCCAAAATGAACGGACGAAATCGGTCCTCTTCATTTTCGCAGATCAGGATGGTCGTCCTGGCGATCATAATATTTTGCGCCGGCTGCACACCCATCGCGCCGATCACCGCCTTGCTGTCGGTCACAGCGATGGAAGCGAAACCAACGATCAGTTTCTCACCCGAGATGCTCGACTTTGGCACGCTGACGCTGGGGCATGTCAGCTCGGCAAAAAAAGTAACGATCCGCAATGACGGAACAGAGCCTGTGTTGATCGATCAACTTTCAGTAACGGCTGGATTTTCCATCGTCGCAAGCACCTGTCCACTGGCGCCGGAAGCATTCGCCGGCCAGGGGACCTGTACGGTTGAGATCGCGTTCAAGCCGAGTGTGCCCAATAGCTGGGTGGGTGAACTGCAGGTCAACTACGGTCAAAACGGGGGGATGTCCATGCCGCTAAAAGGGTATGTGCAAGGGCAGGAATTCCTTAAGGACGTGGTCCGCTGAACGGTACGGGATCGTTCAATATATTCAAGCATTCGTTAAAGGAGATCATAAAATGAAAATCAGATTATTCGCCTTGATTGGCGTCCTGCTCGTAATTTCCCTGCTGGTTGCTGTTCAAGTCTCAGCGAAAGGAAGTGGAAAAACCGCACAAAAGATCGGCAAATGGAGCATCGTTGAAAAGTATTTGAATTTCATCCATGGAACCGATCAGGTACGTCTTGACCAGGATGCGGCGGGTTCCGCGTATGGCGGCTGTGACCCTGAAAAAGATAAACCCTATTCGAGAGTATATACCCGCCCGCAATTCGGAAACCCCGAGTTACTGTATCACCGCCGCTGCAGCAATGATCTGGCATTTCTGACTAGATATTAAGGTGACAGCATGCTGCGCCTGATCGCTCGCTGTCTGTTGTGGGTTCTCAACATCAACCCGAGGAGTATTGAACATGAAGCAGAGATTCATCATCGCGATGATCCTTACGATCGTTCTTTCCACATCCCTGGTCGTTCCTGTACATGCAGAAGGCATGGCGCGTAACATGGGAATTGGTGAAGCAGTAAATGGTGGCTTGTCCTACAACTTCATAAATATGGGAAACCATCCCATCCATCCATGCATTATGGATCGTAGTTTTGGTATCACTCATTTTGGAAGCCCGTACGGGATGGTTGGCTGTCTTAATCGATCGGCTCCGCGCTTCAAGATAAAGCATCGCTGGTAGATGGCTAAAACACGCAGGCTTTACCCGTTCTTTTTGATTAATAGGTTCGAAGGATGCCATGAAAACCAGCCGTAAATTTTCAATTACCGCCAATCGAAGGATCATCATCACGAGCCATGGCATTTACCTGAATTTTGGAAAGCCAGGCAAACGTCACAATCTTTGCCTTTATTGATTGGCGCCGTTGTTGGCAAGTTGACATGTTCCTGGCTGGTGAAAAGGGTTGAAGCCAGCGTTTATTTGAATGTAAGTCAAAAGAAAGGAGGTGAGTACTATCTTAAATTGAGAATTAATAACTTCGGTATTGACAAGATGTGTTTTGGATTGATGTTTGTTTTCAATTGCCGCCAAAGGAGTTCCCAAATGAGAATTAATTTTCCTTCTGTATTGAACATCCTGCGATCCCTTGCCGCGAATTTTGTCTTTCCAGCGGTTAACCAAAAAGCCGACCATGGATCGGATGCGCAGGCTGACGTTATGGATCAACGCGCCGCTGATCCAAAATTGGCCGCCTCTAAATTTGAGAATGAATTTAGTGGGCCAAGATGGATATACCGCGGTCATTACCGATCGATATTTCCATCCATGTTTTAGAGTCCACGACAAGCAAAGGAGAATATAAAATGAAAAGAAGATCGTTTACCCTGTTTAGCATAATGATCATTCTTTCTCTTATCTTTGCCATTCCTGTATCCGCCAAAGACAAGAATGAGGGAGGTCTGAAGCCTGGTGAGATCGTAACATTCGAGCAGAAAGTGCCGGTCAATGTTGTTTTCATCGGCTACGATAAAAAGAGTATTGATACACAGACCTTCCTTGATACCCTGCCGTCCACCTATTCCCCGATCGTGCGCTATCCGCCACTCTATGGAATCCCCGGGCGGGATATGGGCTTGAAATTTAATTTTGAGTACAACCTTTCATTCAAAGATTCCAGCTTTTCAAGGAAATTCTTTAATTACATGAAGGGCATTGGCGTATCGGGTGACCCGACGCTTTATCAAACTTTCTATAACGATCAAGTCAACAACGTTCTGGATGTGAACGGGCCAGGTGCTGTATATTGACGCGCCATCGGTTGAAAAATGGCTGGCTCAAAAATTTGGGGAACCAAAAAGGATACACGGTTGTCTTTATCAATTGGTACAGCCGACCCGATTTCAATTTTCACGTCTACACCAAGACTGATGAAGCCGACCCTGATACTGGCTACAACTTCGGCGCCGAGCGACACTCACGCAAGATGATCGCCTGGGGCGGAAGTAACAGCCGATTGTGGTTCTACGATCTTTCAGCGGGTCCTGAAGCGTGGACCAATAATTGGAACGTGGACGATCTTGATCTCGACGGGAACGGCTTCGAGGATTATCGCATGCCGCCCATTTGGGAGTATTCCGCTGGCGGCTTCCGCGACCCGTCCGCTTTGAGCACCGACCTGGGTTGGATAACCCGCTTTGTTGGGATTAACCTGTTGTTCACTTCCTCTCCGCTTTATGATCCGATGGTAACCGCGCCAGGTGTCGGCGGCGATAAGATCATCCATGTCAACATGCTCGAAGATGATCCCGCCAGCCTCGGCACGGATTGGATCAATATGGCAGAAGTGAAATCCAGGTTTACCAAGTTTGAACCCTATTACGATTGGCAAACGAATTTGGTCGACTACAACCCGATCGATGCAAATGCCCAGCGCGCCTTCCGCATCGCGACGGACCTGCTTCCAGAAGATGATTGCTGGAATGACTTCTTCACCACCTTTGCTGAACTGTTCTGTTATTTCGACCAGAACCGCGCAACGTATATCCCTGATTACGGTGGCGCCGACTATGTGGCCGGGATATATGCTTTCAATACCACTACAGATAATCTTGGTTCAATGGGTGGACTGTTGGGCTTTGCTGATGATAACTGGGTTGACGGCACGCAGAGCTACGTATTCGAGTTCGATACTGAAGATTATCGCTCGTTTGGATATGGATTTAGCACCACCACCATTCATGAAGCGGGACATCATTTCGGCCTGTCCCATCCGCATGACGGCTACGATTCGGAATATGGGTTTGATTACGGCCCCGGCGATGATTTCTATTTTGCATGGTCCGGCGATGAGAGCAATACGATCATGCATTATATGGATCTCAGCACCAGCTTCGGTCAGTTCGATCAGGATAATATGTATCGCTATGAAATGGCTGGATACCTGAACTGGTCGAATGAACTGCTTGGCAGTATCCTTGCCGACCCGAACGCGAAGAGCGTCAAGAAAAATATCGAGCGCGCTAACGAATACGCAGGTAAGGCTGTGGAAAGTTTCAATAGTTGGAAGTATCTCAACGCAGCCAGCAATGCGCGCCGCGCTTATGAGGAGCTTTCCAAGGCCGCTGATCAACTTGGCATATCCACCCCATCCATGAATGCGATGAGGATCGCTCCCAATGGGGATGCTCCGCACGAGGGCGAACCGATCCGCTTCCCTGATAATTGATCCTGCAAATCGAGCATTGGTAAATCTGTAATATAAAAACATCCTCCCTTGTTTATAATATGACAGGGGAGGATGTCCGAAGACAAGATTTTTTGGTTAGCACACCGACCTGAATGGTTCATTCCACAAATAACTATGGAGATTAAAAATGAATGACGATCTTATTACTCTGGTGAAAACTCCCTCAATTCCCAACCTGCGTTTTCGACACTATCGAGGCGAGGGCGATCTGCCCAAAATGGTTAAAGCCCTTGAATCCAGCTATGACACAGACAAAGTGGAACAAGTTACCACATTGGAAGAGATGAAAAACTCTTATGCGCATCTCTCTAATTGTGATCCGTATACAGATCTGATCATCGCTGAAATTGATGGCGAAGTCATTGGGTATTCTCGTGGCGCCTGGGCCATGGATGAAAACAATGGGGAATATGTGTATTACTTTGGCGGTTTCCTTGCTCCGCAATGGAGGCGCAAAGGGATTGGGTCGGTCATGCTGCAATGGATCGAAGCTCGGCTGCGCGAAATTGCCTCCTCGCATCCCGCGGATCACGACAAATTCTTTCAAGTATTTTTATCTGAAAATGAGGCCGCACGGGCTGCCATGCTGGTCAAAGCTGGTTATAGCCCCATCAGATATTTTCATGAAATGGTGCGGCCCTCTCTGGAGAATATTCCAGCCTTCGCACTGCCTGACGGGTTGGAAGTCCGCCCGGTACTTCCAGAACATTACCGTTTGATCTGGGATGCGGCAGAAGAAGCATTGATTGATCATTGGGGCTTCTCGAAAGCAACGGAAGAGGATTATCAATGGTGGTTATCCGACAAGACTTATTTTCAACCACACTTGTGGCAGGTGGCTTGGGATATGGAAAAAGAGCAGGTCGCCGGGCAGGTGCGAACCTTTATTAATCATGCTGAAAATGAAAAATTTAAGCGCAAACGCGGCTACACAGAATTTATCAGCGTCCGCCGTCCCTGGCGCAAACGCGGATTGGCGCGCGCATTGATCGCCCGCAGCCTGCAGGTTCAAAAGGAACAAGGCATGATCGAATCGGCTTTGGGTGTTGATTCTGAGAACCTAAGTGGAGCGACTCGTATTTATGAAGATTGCGGCTTTGTGGTTGTCAAGCGAAATACGATCTATCGCAAACCTGTTTACACAGTATCGCATAATTTGGTAAACATATAATTCGATTCCCACTCGCAATTTTCGCCAAAAAGTTTCCTTAATTATGAGACAAGCGATAGAAAATAGACATGGTCAATTCCTGATCGATCCCGCCGCGGTCAGCATCAAGGAACCTGCACTGGGCTCGTTCAATGCGGGCATTACGCAGACTGTCTAGCAATTGATGGCGGAATGGTGCGGTGATTCTGATTGTTTTATTCGACCTCTTGCAAAAGTCTTTTTGCCACAGAGAAAAACAGAGTTTTAAAGGTTCTTCTCAATTGACTCTGTGTGCTCCCCTGGCACCGCCCGCCACATCGGCTTCGCTTCGCGACGCGATGCGAAGGGCAGGTGTGTGGCTAATTTACACTTACTTATGCAAGAGATCTATTCAAAAATTCACTACCGTACATGCCGCTTTATTTCCCGCAAAGAGCGCGAAGAACGCAAAGATTTAAAGGTTTCCTTAGCGCACTTTGCGGTTCAAATGTACGGTAGCGAGTTCAATAAATGTCTTCTTCAAGATCAGTCATGCGGCAACCTTCTTTATATCTATCTCGCAAGCATTCGCGCCAATTCCAGCAGACGCAGATCCAGCGGCTTTTTGTTGGAGACCACTTCGGTCAGCGGTGTGGCTGTCGTCTCACCCTTGACGAAGCCCACTAAGACTCCATGCTCACCGAGAGTCAGGCGTTCTACTGCGTCGGCACCCAAGCGGGTTGCGAGCAGGCGGTCATAGGCGCTGGGCGCGCCGCCTCGCTGGACATGCCCCAAGGTCGTCACCCGCAGGTCAAATCCCAGACGTTCTTTATGTTCCTTAAAGTAATCAGCCAATGCTGTAGCGTTGTATTTAGCGCCTTCGGCAACCACCACCAATGCATGAGCCTGCCCTCGCTCATAGGCACTGCGTAATTCATCTGCCAAGGTTTCGGGATCGGTCTCCACCTCTGGGATGACAATCGCTTCAGCGCCGCCGGCAATGCCTGCCATCAACGCCAAATAACCACAGTCACGGCCCATCACTTCGATTAGAAAGGCGCGTTCGTGAGATAAGGCAGTGACCTTGAGCCGGTCGATCGCTTCCAAAGCGATGTTGAGAGCCGTATCCACTCCAATGGTAATGTCTGATCCGTACAGGTCATTGTCAATGGTCGAAGCCACGCCGATCACGGGAAATCCCATTTGCGATAAAGCGTGTGCGCCAGTCTGAGAGCCGCCGCCCCCAATGATGACCAACGCCTCGATCTTATGCTCTTGTAAAACGCGCAAGGCTTGCAGTCGTCCCTCTTCAGTCTTGAATTCAGAACAGCGGGCACTGCCCAACATTGTGCCACCTTGCTGGATAATTCCGCTTACATCGCGGGCTCCGAGCGGTATGACATTGTTGGTGATGAGTCCGCTGTAGCCATGCCGGATGCCAAAGACCTGCCACCCCTTATCAATACCGACCCGCACGACAGATCGAATAGCGGCGTTCATGCCGGGTGCATCGCCTCCGCTGGTGAGTACAGCCATGGATTTCATGTTTGTTCCTTTCTGTTATGTATCATTCGATTTCATAATGGTCATGCATTTTTATAAAAATAAATATGTGCCAAACCAATATCCGAACCAGGCAATGGCCAATCCACCAAGCGGGTCGGCAAGATTATGTTGGCGGGTAAACAGCGTTGAAAGCGCAACGATGACTACGATCCCAATCCAAAGCCACGGATGGCTTGGATACAACTGGTTGTAGAATAGGCAGATCAAGGACGTCTGATACACATGTCCGCTAGGGAAGGCGTTGTAGTCGCCATCGTTTCGATAAACCATTTTCAAAATCTTCGTTGCCCAGTTGACAGTGGTCAGGAGCGGACGTTTCGCGTAGGTGGGAAAAAAGCAAAAAAACAACATTGCTGATACCTGGACGAATAAACATGCGCTGACGAAGGAGCGAAAAAGTCCCTCGTCCATTTTCCAGGCTGCCCAGATCAAACCAGCCGCCCAGACTGGCAGGCATAGCAAATAGGGAACCACCCACACGGGCCACAGTGGAACCCAAATATCAAACCGAGTGGATAAGTTAAAGCCGCCGGTAATCTTCCGATTAAGAGGAAAATACAGGCTGGTAACACCTACGATAAGAAGCATTATTCCCAGTCGAAATATCAAATTACGCCTCTTGATTGGCGCTTTGTTTTGCCATCCAGCCGTTGCGGATCACCTTCACGATTTCCAGTACCAATAACGGGATTGCGCCCAAAGCGAGAAGCAGAAGTCCGTCGGTGAACGATATCGTTGTTGTCTTGAGGAAGCGGCCCAGCGTCGCATTATGTTGGCTCCACACCTGGAGCCCGAATGAAATGGCAACCACGAGGACAAGATTGATATTCGTGAAAAGCGAGATGCGCCAGACAGGCTTGGTTTCGCTGCGGGCGCCGAAGGAACGCAGGAGTTCGGCGAAGACCAGAACAGCGAAGGCATAAGAGCGGGCGGTTTCGGTGGTTCCCGCTTGTAACATATAGTAGTAAACCCCAAATGCGACACCTGCCGTAAGGAAGCCGGTGAAGGCCATCGTGCGCAGAAAGCCGCGGCTTGTAATGCGTTCAGACTGTCGGCGCGGGCGGCGCTTCATTACATCGGGGTCGATGGGGTCGGTTGCGAGACATAGTGCGGGCAGACCGTCGGTGACGAGATTGATCCAGAGCAGGTGAATTGGCAGCAGCGGCGTTGGCAGGCCGATGATCACGCAGGCGGTCATCAGCAGTAACTCACCGGTATTGCCCGCCAGTAAGTATTGAAGTGTTTTGCGGATGTTATCGTAAATGCCGCGACCCTCTTCCACGGCGGCGACGATCGTGGCAAAGTTGTCGTCAGTAATGATCATGTCTGCGGCTTGCTTGGTGACTTCCGTGCCGGATTTCCCCATGACAATGCCGATGTCAGCGCCTTTGATGGCAGGCGCGTCGTTGACGCCGTCACCAGTCATAGCAACCACGGCATCGTTGGCTTTCCAGGCGCGAATGATGCGCAATTTATGTTCAGCAGTGACACGGGCGTATACAGTGATCGTGGACACGCGCTTGCGAAGATCATCTTCGCTTATCTTGTTCAACTCAATACCAGTGATGGACTTGTCTTCAGCGGATGCGATGCCGATTTCGTGTGCAATGGCTGTCGCTGTATCCGGATGATCTCCGGTAATCATCACAACCTGGATACCTGCCGCGCGGCATTTCTCAATGGCATCTTTGGCTTGTTGACGCGGCGGATCATACATGCCTGAAAGACCCATGAATACGAGATCTTTTTCCACCATATCCGAAGTGAGTTCAGCGGGGGAAGCGTTCTCAAGGTCACGATAAGCAGAGCCAAGCACACGCAAGGCTTGCTGTGCCATGGCGGTATTTTGTGACAGGATATTTTGACGATCTTCATCTGTCATGGGGCGAATCCCGTCGCTGGTATATAAGCTCATGCAGCGATTTAACAGCACATCAGGCGCGCCGTTGATAAAGGCACGCAATTTTCCATTCGACATCTTGCGAATTACCGCGCTAAGTTTGCGATCAGAGTCAAAAGGAATTTCGTGATGCTTCGGTAGTTCCTTCTCGATAGCCTCGCGGTCGCCGCCGGCTTTGATTCCTGCGACAAGCAATGCGCCTTCAGTCGGGTCACCGACGACTTTCCACGCACCTTCTTCCTGGGTAAGATGTGAGTTGTTGCAGGCTAGAATGACGGTCGCGAATTCAAGCAGCGCTGCCATGTGAGGCGCTTCCGCCTTTTTGCCATCGAAGCGGACTTCGCCATCTGGTCCATAGCCTTCTCCGCTGACTTCATAAGTTTGACCTGAGACATAAAGCCTGCGCGCGGTCATTTCGCCGACGGTTAAGGTGCCCGTTTTATCGGTGCAGATAACACTAGTTGAGCCGAGTGTTTCAACTGCTGGCAGTTTGCGTACAAGCGCGCGGCGGCGGGACATGCGCAGCACTCCCAGCGCGAGCGCAACGGTGACGACGGCTGGAAGCCCTTCCGGTACAGCAGCCACGGCAAGACTGACCGAAGTCATGAACAACTCCATAGGGTCCGTTCCGCGCAGCAATCCCAGCACAAACAGAAGCACGACGATGCCTAGCGTCACCCACACAAGGATGCGTCCAAACGAGTCAAGCTTTTGCTGAAGTGGAGTGGATGGCTCTGCGCCCGCTTCTTCCATCAGGCTTGCGATGTGCCCCAACTCGGTATTCATTGCTGTTGCCACCACCACGGCCTGACCTGTACCTGATGCGATACTCGTCCCCATAAAGATCATGTTTTTACGATCACCAAGCGCAACCTCGCCTGCTTCCAGAAGAGTGAATTCTTTTACCACAGACTCTGACTCACCAGTCAGTGCAGACTCGACACACTTGAGCGATGCTGCCTCCATCAGCCTCGCATCTGCCGCGACCAGATCACCAGCCTCCAGCGTGAGGATGTCACCGGCGACGATTCCCGAAGCAGGAATTGAAGTAACCTGCCCGTCGCGTCGCACCTTCGCTTGCGGCGCGGTCATCTTTTTGAGTGCTGCGATGGACTTCTCGGCATTGAATTCCTGATAGAAGCCAATAACGGCGTTAAGCACAACGATGGCGAGGATGGCGATTGCGTCCACCATTTCACCCAGCACGCCCGATATGATACCCGCCGCGATGAGAATCCAAATGAGGATACTTTTAAATTGCCCAAGAAAAATCTGCACTGGGCTGATACGCTTGCCTTCTTTTATCTCATTTGAACCGTCTGCCTCGAGGCGTTGCGCTGCCTCCTGTGCAGAAAGTCCGTTCGCCGAGGAACCAAGTTGTGTCAGCACATCTTCAGCAGATTGGCTGTGCCAGTCTTTACTTTTTTGGTGGGTATCAATTGCGGGTACCGAAGTCATGTTGTGGTTCCTTTTTCTAAACTTTTTTATCCGTTTCTGGCGGCTTTTCAAATACCAGAGCTTTCTCAGCCGGGTGGACTTCCTTTGCGACTTCCACAGTTGCTGTTGGAGGCTGCGTGGTCACGATCACAGGACTTAAATGTTTTATGTCATTTACCGCCAAAAGTTCCGCCCGATTGCCTTCCACTTTGAATCGAGTCAGCGAACAATTGCTAACGGTCGTGCGCCACCAGCGCCAGCGCTTCTCAGGCAAATACCAGGATAACGATGCTGAGATCACACCAGCGTGAGCGATCACAGCGATGCGTTGATCTGGATGTTTTTCCACAATTTCCATTAACACCTTTGAAACGCGCCTCACGATCGGCCAGCGGATCGGGCCGCCCGCGTGAGATTTCAGATAATCTTCAAGAGGATCAGCGATCGAAAGAATTTCCAATATCACCAACGCAGGAAGTTCAAGGAACATTACTTCTTGTATGCCGGAGCGAAATTGCGGGTCAAGCCCGATCTGTTCGCCGATAAATTGTGCAGTTTCCTGTGTGCGGCGTAACGGGCTTGAGTACACACCATCAAGGTGGTTTTCTGGAACACTAAAATATTGGCCTGTCTGTTTAGCTTGTTCCTGTCCCAGTTGCGTCAAAGGGGCGTGAAAGTAATCTCCGTTAATGCGCACAGCATGTCCATGCCGGATGAGAATAAGTTCAGTTGACATTAATGGATACTCCCTTTTCTTATTCTTGAACGATGCATGGCAGACCTTTTCCGTCTATAGAGTTGCGTCTGCAACCGGCTGGTGAACGAAAAAGCGCGTTTTTCCCCAGCGATAAAATTGAATGATCACTGCCAAAGTCAGGCTGCCAAGTAAATAAGCGCCGAGCACATCACTGGCCCAGTGTTGACCGAGGAATATACGCGAGGGTCCAACGAGAATGATCAGACTGCAAAGAAGCACTAACAGCAGGTTTCGTTTGAGGGAAGGTTTCAATAAACTAAAAATCAGGAACGCAACAAAACCAAAATATCCAAGATAGAACATCACATGCCCGCTTGGAAAGCTGTAGCTGGTAAGTGTGGAAATCACATTCACCATCCCCGCCGTTGGACGCGGCCGCTGAATTAGATCCTTCACCAACACATTGACTCCCGAGGAAAATGTCGCGGCGAATAACACCATGAGAGATTCCCATTGCAAGCCAAGCTTATAAAACAATAGGACGGTCAATACTGCGATAATTATGGATTGAGGCAAAAAACCAGGCCAGCTTATCAGCCCCATGAATAGCGCAAAGAATGGATTATTGATCAACTGAACGAATTGTGAGATCTGAAGGTCGACCGCAAAAGAAGGCATGGCCTTAACGAGAAAAGTCAGTGCAGCAAAAGAGCCGGCTACCAGGAGAAGCGTCACTTGAAACAGCATGGCTCGATATTTTCGTACAGGCGCTGACACGCTCTTCCATATTAGGATTTTACGCTCCCAGACCCTCTGGTCGGTTTGGGATGGTCATTCTCAAGCATTGGGTCGATCGGGTGTGTAACCTCCACCACAGGCCCGCCGTCATCCTGGAAACGGAGGTTATCTTCGACCACAACTTTTTTCTTTTCCACTTCAGATTTACTGTCCGGGTACTCGTTGCCCAGGATCTGCCTGAGGTGATTAAACAACTTAAAGTTAAATATTGAAAATTTCTTTTTCATTTACTCTCCTCTTATGGCGCTTGTGTCCCCAGTGGATTCTGAATGGGTTGACCGGCATTAGCACCCTGGTAATAAGGAAACGTCAAAGGCAGCTCAAAACCGAAATACGCAGAAACGCGTGCTACGATCTCACCCTTGATTTGTGCCCGGCGGGTGTTGTAGGCTTTGACGGCATCATTCCAATCCGTGCCAGCCAGTTGAATGGTGTTCATCGCCTCATCAACCGTATCACCCAGTGCAAGAGTAACTTGGGCATCTGGCACGGGTGGCGGGGCTTGGGTAATGGCGTTAACGTAAAGCGAGAAACCTTGACCTATGCCGCTGGGCAAGGCGTCCTTGCCTTGCAGATCATCCAGATTCAGTTTGGTTGGATCCAAGGGTTGACCATTTTCGTCACGATAATTTTTCAACAACTCAGTTAGCGCATCCGCTTGCGAGCGGAAATTGCCGGTCCATACTTCACCGCTATCGCTGACCGCATCGTAATAATCTTTTGTGATCTGTGTTTTTGCCTGGATCTTGGCATACTGTGTATCCGTCACCAGTTGGAAATTGGATGCCGCAGCCTGGACGCCTTGCACCAACCCCACAAGCTCGTCGTATTCCGTCGTGCCAGACTTCACAACTCCGCAGCCGGTTAGTCCGATGAATACGGCACCGGCAACAAAGATGGAAATGATCTTTTTGAAATAGTGTTTCATATCTAAAACTCCTTATCGTTTAATTGCCGCGCCCGGAGCGACTACTACCGCTGCCGCCGCGCGACCGAGGACTGTTCCTGCCCCCGCCTAGTGGGAACCCTGATCCGCGTGAGCCTGAACCGTACGGATTGAAGTTGATGCCACTACGGGCCAACTTGGGGAGCATCCACATCAGAAATAGTAGAAAAAGGACGCCGATGCACAACAATCCGCAGATGGATAAAATGCCGAGCGGGCCGGAAGGCAGTGTTGGCAGGCTGATTATCTGCTGGGTCGGAGTGGGGGATGTTAGCGGCGAGTAGTTGCTGCGAGCAACTGTGTCGAATTCCTGTATCAGGGTCAACAGTGCCTGGTCGAGGCTCTTTGTCGTTTGGTAAGTGTCTTCAGCGGCACGGTTTAAGGATGTCAATTCAGAAGCTGTCAGTGCAGGCAAGCCCAGCCCCACACCGTAGTGCACATCAATACTATTGGGTTCAACAACAATCAAAAATACAAAGCCATTATCCTTACGTTCACCATCCGGTAGTCCAAGCCGCATATAACGAAGAAAATGAACCGCGCAGTTGACGCGGTTGCCAACCTGCTGCTCTGATTGAATAAGAATCATCGTCTGCGCAATGGAATCACTATTCAGCCGGTCAAGGATCACATCTACCTCGTTCACAGCGTTCTCCGAGACATGACTCTGCCAATCCACCGTCCAATGCATCTGCTGTAGATCGTAAGTGAATCCGTAATCTGGGGCGGAACCTTGCCCGCATAAATCTGCTGCAGGAATTACGACAGCTCTGGCAGGAGATAGATCTGCTAAAAGGCTGTACGCCAATGTGACAACCACAACAATCAAGGTGATAAATCCCCGGGCCAGGTTACGATTAATCACAGATACCTCATTTCGAGAATGCTGTTCATTTGTGTGAAGAGGCAGCTTGATAGGCTGCCTCTTGAAGTGCGAAATTAAATGATCCCTAACAGATTCAGAATGATGAGGATGACGGCAAGCACAACCAGAGTGTGGATCCACCCGCCTGTTTTCGGAAAGCTTGGGCTTATGTTCGAACCTAAAAAGCCGAGTAACCACAGGATGATCAGAATTACGATGATGGTGTACAACATGATATTTCTCCTTGTTTGAGTGATATGTTCTAAACTCATCATATAGCAAACACTTCCCTTCCGCATCCATCAGACAGGCAGTGTTTGTCTCCGCCACTTGGGGGAGATGTGATGGCTTGGAAAAAGATGTCTGAATTATTCCTCGTCCAAGTGGTGGAGACGGCTATCCCCTAACCGATGGATGTTGCTGATGCATGATTGCTGTATGATGGATTCACAAAGGAAACAAATATGCCCAAAAAAACAATCTCTCACCGTCCGCTCCGCGCAAAACTCATCTTTAACGCAATCGCAGGTCAGGCGGATGAGTCCCCACGTCAGCTTGCCGAGATCCTGACCGAAATGCAGAATTGCAATATTTTGCCGGAAGTTTATATGGTGCATCCAAATAGCCAGGTTGAACCTATAGTGCGAAGCGCGATCAAAAGAGGCATTAATTTGATCGTTGTGGCAGGGGGGGATGGAACTATTGATAGTGTCATGGGTGTCATGATTGGCAGTTCTGCCACTCTTGGCATTATCCCCACTGGTACGCGAAATAATTTGGCCTTCAACTTGGGGATTCCTGAAACGATTCCAGGAGCGGTTGCTCTCCTGCGCGAGGGTCGTCGGCTAAAGATTGATGTTGGAAGTATGCGCAGCGGCCACACCCGTCGTTGGTTTCTAGAAGATGCAACACTGGGACTTTTGTCCGACATATATCCGTTTGCAGACAGCGTCCAGCATGGAGATTTAACACAGATTGGTAATCTATTATCCACTGTAGTCTCTTCAACACCTTCGCGCCTCAGAATGATTCTTGAGGGACGTAAGCCGATTGATATGAGTGCGTACATGGTGTTAATTGCCAATATGCCATATATTGGACCGCGCTTTCAGATCTCCCCCGATGTATCCTGGAACGACAACCATCTGGATGTGTTCGTTTTTTCAGACATGAGCAAGTTGGATCTGATCTCTTATGCAGTACAGTCCACGGGCGGCGCAGTAGAGGATGCCCGCATCAAGCATTACCGCGTCAAGCGGCTGACGATCCTTTCCAATCCGCCAATGCCAGTGCTTGCCGATGGTATGCTTCTTGACCCGGGGCCGGTCACAGCCGAGATCCACTCTCGTGCCCTGGCTGTTATGGGTGGCGCGATCAATACTGCAATGGGGGAGCAGTTTCTTCATCACAGCCGAAAACCTTAAAACAGGGGATTCGTATACAATGAAGGTGATCGCCGGTAAAAAACATTATCTTTGCGGTCTTTGCATTCATATTTTGACTGCCCAGCACGGTGAATCTATAAAGATTATATGATTGAAGATGTGATGTGCAATGCTGGCCTTGAACTTTTACCATTAAGGAAAAATAACCCGCTTCGTTCCGTACCTGCATTTATGACTTGCTTCCAAGCCTCAATTCGCAATATCGTTGAAACCATTGGAAGTTGGATCGAACGTTTATTACCAAAATCAATCCATTCCGTCACTGCCAAAAGTTTTTAAATCATAGAGACTCTTTTTGTTCTCGCTTGCAGTATCAACTTCCTTGTTAGGTAGCTACTTAAGTTGATTACGATTTATTCTGTTGACTGTAATTTTTTAATCTCTTATAATGCAATCGATTGCAAAAAAAGAGCTTCCTTTGAAGAAAAGAACCATTCAAACTCTTGATGACATTGCCCGTTTGGCAAAAGTTTCCAAGTCAACGGTCTCTCGCGCTTTAAACGATAGTCCCCTCCTCAGCCAAAAGACAAAAGAACGCATTCAGGCGCTTGCCGGAAAGCACAATTTTCGCATCAATGTTTCTGCCCGTAATCTTCGAGTACGCCAGAGCCATACGATCGCTTTTGTAGCACCCGATTGTGAGCCAAATTTTTTCTCTCCTGAAAGTTTATTTGGGTTCGAGATACTCGGAGGGATCGGGAACGAACTGCGCTCTTTAGGATATGACCTTTTGATCGCGAATGTCAATCCGCTTGATACCACTAGTATCAACTCCTACTTTGGCAGTGCGCGTGTGGATGGATTTATTGTGCTGGCGTCGCAGACTAATCAAGCCATCGTTGAAAAAATGTTGGAGTTGGGCGCTCCCTTTATTACCTGGGGGGTACCGCTTCCGAATTTGAATTATTGCTCTGTAACTGGAGATAACCTCGCTGGAGGGGTGCTTGCTACACAACACTTAATTCAATTAGGCAGACAACAGATTGCCTTTCTAGGCGGACCTCCCGATGACCTGACCGTACAACACCGTTATGAAGGATATGAAAATGCATTACAGACCGCCGGGCGGCGGGTGGCATTAAAACGTGTTGTTTACGGTGATTATTCCTATACCTCTGGCTTGGTTGCCATGCAAAACCTATTAAAAAAGTCGCCAGATCTGGATGCTGTCTTTGTGAACAGCGACTTGATGGCAATTGCAGCGATCAAGATCATTCTCGAAAGCGGCAGACGAGTCCCCGAGGATGTGGCTGTGGTGGGCTATGACGATGTTTCCATTGCGATGTACAACAACCTGCCGCTTACGACTATCAGGCAAAATGTTCCATTGGCGGGTAGTTTGCTGGCGCAGAATTTGATCCACTATATCAAGACGGGGGAGATTACCAATGTGACCACCCCTGTTGAATTGATGATTCGTAAATCGGCGTAGTGACCGATTTTTTTTACTACGAACTGAAATCGATTGCAAAAATGAAACGTAAAGGAAGAAAATCTTCATGAACTTTTTGACGAATGTAAAGCAATACCCCAAGATCGGTTTAGTCATTTTGTCCTTCGTTGCCTTTGTCGCTTTGGGGATGCCAGATGGCTTGTTGGGTGTGGCATGGCCCTCCATTCGAGGCGATTTCTCCATTCCGCTCGATGCAATCGGTATGTTTCTGACCGCTTTAGTGATCGGGTATATGACCTCCAGTTTCTTCAGCGGACCCATCGTGACGCGTTTTGGCGTTGGGAAAGTTCTAGCCATCAGTTGCATCCTGACGGGGATTGCCCTGTTTGGGTACACATTTGTCCCCGAATGGTGGATGATGGTGCTTCTGGGTGTGATCGCTGGCTTTGGTGCAGGCGCGATCGACGCGGGCTTGAACACGTACGTTGCGGCCCACTTTAGTGAAGGCCTGATGCAATGGCTCCATGCCAGTTGGGGTGTGGGGATCACACTGGGACCGATCATCATGACGCTCGGGTTAAGCAATACAGATACTTGGCATACCGGATATCGTATCGTTGGCGGTTTTCAGCTTTTTTTGGCGGCTTGCTTTGTATTGACCCTGCCCATGTGGAGTGACAACGACAAACCCGCTGCGCATGATGAACCCAAGAAACTGACCGATTACAAAACGCCAATGAGCGAGACCATGCATCAGCCGCGTGTATGGATGAGTGCTCTGCTTTTCTTTCTCTATGTTGGTGCGGAAGGTGCATTAGGTACATGGATCTATACCCTGCTCACAGAGTCTCGCGGAATTGACCCAACCTTGGCTGGCTTTTGGGCGGGTAGTTATTGGGCAACCTTTACGGTGGGGCGCGTGATCGCGGGATTGTTTGCCAATCGGATTGGCATCAATAAGTTGGTCATCGGTGGTTTGCTTGGGGCATTGGTCGGTGCGGTCATACTGGTTTGGAATCCGTCTGATGAGGTGAACTTGCTGGCAGTGGCGATTATCGGCTTTTGCATTGCGCCGATCTTCCCCGCCATGATGTCAGGTACAAGCAAAAGGGTGGGGGATTACTTTGCTGCAAACACCATCGGAATGCAGATGACCGCCACTGGCTTGGGAACAGCCGTCATTCCCGGTGTGATGGGCATTGTTGCCAAACAGGTCTCGCTCGAAACCATCCCGCTGATTTTGCTGGGTGTGTATGCGGGTTTGTTGGGCGTGTATTTGGCGGTTTCGAAATGATGAATGAAGAATGCAGAATGATGAATGTCTGCTCACTAATCTCTACTTTCTAATTATCTAATCTCTAACGAACAAGGAGAAAAAACATGAGCAAGGTAAATGATTCAGGAAAAGAGAAACAGGTATCAGTTAAGGTTGAGGCGCTTCTCAAAAAGATGAGCCTTGAAGAAAAGGTCGGGCAACTCAATCAGGTGGGTGGCGCGGCGTTTTCCCCCGGACCTGCAGCCGAGGATCAAATTCGCAAAGGCGGAGCGGGCTCGGTCTTGTGGTTGAACGACACGCAGAAGTTCAACGAGTTGCAGAAGATCGCCATCGAAGAAAGCCCATCGGGCATTCCGCTGTTGTTCGCATTGGATGTGATCCACGGGTACCGCACCATCTTCCCCGTGCCGCTGGCGATGGCGGCTTCATGGGACCCGGACGTGCCGGAGAAATCTCAAGCCGTGGCGGCGAAGGAAGCGCGCGCGGCGGGTCTGCACTGGACCTTTGGTCCGATGCTCGATATTTGCCGTGACGCTCGCTGGGGACGTATCGTCGAAGGCGCGGGCGAAGATCCGTATTTAGGTTCTGCGATGGCGGCGGCGCAAGTGCGCGGATTCCAGGGCGATGACGTCACTGACCCCGAACGTATGTTGGCATGTGCAAAACATTTTGCAGGTTATGGCTACTCAGAAGGCGGACGAGATTATGATCCTGTCTATCTTTCCGAGTCACAACTTCGCAATATCGTTCTGCCGCCGTTCAAAGCCGCAGTGGATGCAGGCGTGGAAACTTTCATGAGCGCGTACATGGATTTGAACGATGTGCCCGCAACGGGCAATCGCTTCCTGCTTCGCAAAGTCTTGCGCGAGGAATGGGGCTTTGATGGCTTCGTTGTTTCGGACGCATTCGCAGTTGCAAACATGGTCATTCAAGGTCACGCCAAAGACAGACGCGAAGCCGCACTGCGCGGACTTAAATCTGGCATGAACATGGATATGTCCAGTTATACCTACACCGAGAACGCCGCCCAATTGGTGGCGGATGGTGTCTTGACCGAAGCCGAACTTGATGAACTCGTGCGCCCGATCCTGACCATCAAATTCAAGATGGGCTTGTTCGAGAAACCCTATGTCGATGAAACATTGCTTGAAAAAGTAATTGCATTACCCGAACATCGTGCCACTTCAAGATGGTCGGCACAGCGTTCAATGGTCTTGCTCCGCAACGAAGGCGGACTTTTGCCATTGAGCAAGCATGTCAAGAAAATCGCGGTCATTGGTCCCGTTGCCGATTCCATGCAAGCCACTGAAGGCTCATGGATGGTCTTCGGTCATACCCCTACGGCAGTGACGGTGCTTCAAGGCATCCGCACCAAACTGCCGAACGTCGAAGTGACCTACGCCTCGGGTCCCGAGATTCGACGCGACATTCCTTCATGGTTCGAAAGCCTGATGGCTGGTCAGGAACGTAAGCCCGAGCAAACTCCAGCGGAGTCTGAAGCGGCTTTTCAATCCGCGTTGGAAACTGCCAAGGCTGCCGACCAAGTCATCATGGTTCTCGGCGAAACCGACATCATGGCAGGCGAAGCCGCATCGCGTGCTTCGCTCGATTTGCCTGGACGGCAAGAAGAATTGCTCAAAGCCGTTTCCGCATTGGGCAAGCCTGTTGTTTTAGTTTTATTGAATGGTCGTCCGTTGAGCATCAACTGGGCGGCAGAAAACATCCCCGCCATCCTTGAAGCGTGGGAGCCCGGCACCGAAGGCGGCAACGCAGTGGCGGATATTCTCTTTGGTGACGCGAACCCCGGCGGCAAACTTCCCGTCACCTTCCCGCGCAGGGGCAGCCACGCGCCGTTGTATTACGCGCGCAACACAACCCACTCGCCCGAAGGCAGCCCCATGTATAACCCGCGCTATTGGGACGGCTTGCCCGTGCCGCTTTATCCCTTCGGCTTCGGTTTGAGTTACACCACCTTTGAATTTTCAAATCTCAAAGTTTCATCCGAGAAGATCAAAGTAGGCGAGAGCCTCACCGTCACTTTCGATGTAACCAACACTGGCAAACTCGCAGGCGATGAAGTGGCGCAACTCTACATCCACCAAAAATACGGAACCGATACCCGTCCTATGCGCGAGTTGAAAGGCTTCGAACGCATCACACTGCAACCCGGCGAAAAGAAGACTGTGACCTTCAAACTTGGCAAAGATGAATTGACCTACTGGAGCACGAACGCCAATGCATGGATTCAAGACCCCGCCTCTTTCGACCTTTGGGCTGGCTCTGACTCCCAAGCCTCTCTCCACGCTGAATTTGAAGTGACGGCATAAAAAATTATTAACCACGCAGGTCGTAAAGGGAAAACCCTTTGCGGCCTGCGTTTCGTTTGTGGAGAAAGGAATACATTATGGCAATCACCCACAAACGACTCGGCAGGCATGGCGTACTCGTCAGCAACATCTGTACAAAGGATATGCGCGCGGAAAAGTAGTCATTGCAGTAGAAAGTAACAGCAAAACCTAATCAGCGTGCAGTGGATATATAAGGTGCATGGTTTTGAGGGCTTCACGATATGGTCAAGTACAATTGTGATATAGCCAGTTTACATTCCTTCTTGAAATTTATCGGCAATATAATTCTGGCAGCAAACAACCGCCACTTTTGGAGAAGCACAATGGAGATCCAGTATTTTTCTTTTTTGAAACATCTTATTCGTTTTAACCGGCGTGTCTACCTCGACCACAATGCAACCACTCCAGTCAGTCACCGTGTTCGAAAAGCAATGGAACAGGTATTGAAACACCAGTATGGCAACCCATCCTCCTTTTATGAGATGGGCAGGAAATCTGCCGGGATGGTGGAACAAGCCCGCGAACAGGTAGCGCAGGCCATTCATGCCGATCCATCTGAGGTCATCTTTACCAGTTGCGCATCCGAATCCAACAATGCCGCGATCAAATCCGCGGCTGCTCACTTTTATCCGCAAAAGAAAAAGATCATTGCCACGCCGATCGAACACCCATCGGTGTCGAATACACTGGCTTACTTGCAAACTCAGGGAGTGACAGTTGAATATTGCCAGTTGGATAAGAACGGGCGCATACTGTTATCTGACTTGGAACAGCGAATCGATGGCGATACCTTTTTGGTGTGCTGCATCCTGGCCAATAATGAAACCGGCGTAATTCAGGATATCCAGGCTGTCACTAGAATAGCAAGAAAACACGGTGTACTGGTGCTGGCAGATTGCGTGCAGGCACTTGGAAAAATCCTGATAGACGTTCATACCTGGGACGTGGATTACGCAACGTTTTCAGCGCACAAACTCTATGGACCAAAAGGCATTGGCGCTCTGTACATCAAGCAGGGCAGTCCCTTCGCGCCGTTTCTGCATGGCGGACACCAGGAAGGCGGGCTGCGTGCCGGCACCGAAAGCCTTCACAATATTGTCGGCTTTGGTACCGCCTGTAAGGAAGTCAATAGCCTGCTGGCAGATGCCGAACGGGTCCGGGAGATGAAAAGAAATCTGATTGAACGTCTCAAACAGATCAAGCCCGATTGTGTGGTCAATTCACCAGCATCTGAAGCGGAGTGCCTGTCGAACACGCTTAGTATCACCTTCCCTGGCGTGGAGAATTCCGGGTTGATGGGGATGCTCGATTATCGGGGGATCGCCGTCTCGGCCGGTTCGGCGTGCAGCACCGGAGAGGATACTCCCTCACATGTGTTGAAAGCGATCGGACTGTCCGATCAGGCCGCACGCGAGACCATCCGAATCAGCCTCGGACATACCACCACCGCTGGCGATATCCGCTATACGGCACAGGTGATTCAGGAATATGTTGAAGGCCGCGTTTCGTTTGTGAACATGCTCGCCCCGGCGCAATTGAACGAAACCATCCTCTTTGATGAACAAACCTTTATTCTTGATGTGCGTCCCCCAGACATGCGGAAAAATGTTAAGGGATTACCGAATGCGCACGAAGTTAACCCACTGCATGTCGAACGATACTTGAATCAACTTCCACGGGATAAACAAATCCTGGTGTACTGCCCGGGAGGCGGATTGTCTGTCATGATCTCATATTACTTGAAGGCAAAAGGCTTCAAGCGAATTACCAACCTGCGAGGCGGGCTTGATGCGTGGCGCAAGCGGCGCAATGACCTGTACGAGAAATATGCCGGCCAGAATGTGACCGTGCTCGAACCAGATAAATAAAAGAATGATATATCATCCATGCTGCTATTTGCTTCATCCTTCGTAGTTTATTTAAAAAAAAGTAAGTACAAGTAGTCAGCATGAGGATTTGTTAGAAGTCGAGATAATTGTCCACTTCTGTCCACTCGTGCTCGTGTCACCTGGAGAATTATTCTACTTTTCTTCTCTCGGCGGATGAGCAAAGCAACTGGCACAGAAGATATGGGTAATGTCATGTAATTGAAGATGGATTTTTTACAACACAAAAAATTAGGATCAGACTAATTGTCATTCAATAACCTCTTTCAACTTTTTCTTCAATTCCGCAACATTCTGAGCATGGACTTCATTCCGCAGCTTTCGTGCTGTTGCCGTGAAATAAACATGGGATTCTATGAACTTCAATTGCCCTGAAAACCATTGGGTGTCAGTAAAATCCTGACCAAAGAAAGCCAGTTCGCGGCGCAAGTTATTGTTGCGGAACATGAAATCATCGCGTCCTAATACATCCAGATCGGCATCCGCCATGATCTCTTCAAGAATGGTCTTTGGAGATTGGGGGACCACGGTCGCCAGGATAATCCCTTTGACGATCTGAACCTGTTCCTCACTATAGCCAAAGCTCGGTAAAACTTCCAAAGCGATACGAGCGCCCGCTGCTTCATGGCCCGCTCGAGCTTCAATAAAACCGAGATCATGGAACCAGGCGGCGGTCAGCAACAGGTCAAGGGATTCGCCTTTGATGCCTTCGCCTTCCGCAAATTTCTCAACAGCCAGAACTACATCATCGGTGGTGTGAGACAGACCGTGGTAGTAAAGACCCGCAGATAATTCCTTCTCCAGGCGTCCCAGGGCGTATTGTTTTGCCTGTTCAAAATTTTGGTTTTCCATAATTATCCTTTTGAGTTCCATGGGGGAATGCGGCATATACCAGTATCGCAGATACACTTCTTTAGGAACTATCAGCACTGCAACACGCTGCCCGGCAATAATATCAGCATTTCGGATGTCACCGCGAATGACGCCTGTGGTTCCAAGCGGCATCCACGCAGTCACCGAGAAGGATTGATACCCGCCAAGTGGAATGATCTTTAACCCATCACCCAGCGGAATATAAACAAAAGCGGATGGCGCGCCTGCTTCGATCAGTTTTTCACCCGCCTGAAGTTCGGCAGACTTGACGTGCTTGAATCCTTCCACTAGGTTGAAACTTGTTAATTTTTGTCCAGCTGCGCTCATTTTATTCAATACGGATTGGCGCTGGCCTGCATCCCAATCCATCTCCTTTGCGTCAAGGTAGCGCGCACGCTCCGATTCGGAGACGTTTCGAAGGGATGGTGCGATTTGGATCTGATCCCGAACTTGGGGATTCAGTTGATAGAGTTGTTCCTGAACCATCTCGGCAAAATGAGGATCGTCATCCGTGCTTTCTAATAGGATCTGAATTTCTTTTGCAGTTTTCACAGAGGAATTGGACGTCCTACGCCAAAAGCTATCCACCGTGTCGAGCAGAAAATCACCGATCACATACGCTGTGCTGTATGCGGAACGGTTCTGGGCTTCCTGAGTTTCGAATGAACCGCGATGAAATGAGATGCGCAAATTCCCTTCAAGGTTGAATTCACTGCTGGCAATGTTTGACTCGCCAGCGCCGTCGGGGTTATTCGGCAGCTCCATTAAGAAAAGCCTGTTTCCGCCCAATCGCAAGGCAATCACGCAGTCGCCTGTTTTCTGGCTGGCATAGATCTCATACCCGCCTGATGTTTTTTCCACGGTGCCGCGCTGGCGAAACGCATCTGCACAGCGCAAGGCTCGCAGAGTATCCGTGATGTCATCGATAAGTTTTACCGCTCCTTCTGATTCGTTGGTCAGCCAATCGAAGGCTTCGCCTTCAAAATCAGCATAAAATTTTTCCAAATAAGTCGGCGGTTCTTTATCATAAGGAAAATTCTCTGGCAGAGACTTGCCCTTGGCGGCTTGTTGTTGGCTAAATAAATGACGCAGATTATGTCTGATCGTCGCTTTCATTTGCTGACGCAGCGCGGCAGGGTCATCCAGTACGGTTACAGGCGTTTTGCTTTTGCTGTGACCGATGGACATGGCGAGCAATTCACGGAAGATGATCTGCGGATCACGTTTGAGAATGCCCGCCTTGTAAAGCTGCGACAAACGCCAGGCGATGTTGCCGCAATTATCATTCCACATGGTTGTGATGACATCATCCAATGAGCCGTCGAAAACAGATTGTGATGCAAATTCGGGATGCATGGCGCGCCCAAATGGCGAGAGATCGCTCATGCCAATGTCGTGCAAATAAGCCAGCGCAACGCCGTAGCCGTATAGGAACAATTCCATTTCCTGTTCGGTGCGACGCGGAATCAATACTCCGTTAATGGTCTGTAAGACAAGCAAGATCTGTTTGGCAACATCCCGCACATGCACCACGCCATGATCAGAGTAAAAGGCGGGGTGTTTTGCGACATCTTCCATGAATAATGGATTGCGAATTAGGTTTTCCAGCTTCGCCTGTTCGTTAACGCGTCCATAGAAGGATCGCTCGATGTGTTCGCGCACCGATGCGGACAGATAACGCTCAGGATCTGGATTGTTCATTAACCAGTTTTTCCGTTCTCAAGTTCTTTGATGCGCGCATTCAATTGACCGATGTCCCGCACACGATCGCGCAAACGGCCCGTTAGGACGCGAATGATGCCCGTGGCAACTTCAGGGCGTTCCTCCATTAACTCAAAGAAAGGCGCTTGATCGAGGCGGAAGAGGCGGGTCGCTTCCACTGCCGTCACCGAGGCAAGACGAGGTTCGGGGTCGAGCAATGCCATCTCACCGAAGACATCGCGTTCGCCCAAATAATTCAACAGGCGTTCGCCATCATGCACGCGGACCTTGCCATCCAGGATCACGTACATGCTATCGCCTGTATCGCCTTTTTCAAAAATGGTTTCATTTTCAGATATATCCAATTCTTCGAGCAAGTCAGCCACATCCGCCAACACGTTGTCGGGGGTGTGGCTAAACATGGCGACAGACTTCAGGATCAAAACTTTTTCAACGTTCGATAACATGGCAGGGTCTCCTTTTTTCGCGGCGTAGACTGCGCACGCACGCACCCATTCGGGCAGGTTATGATTTTCAATGAGCTCAATTAATCGTTCAGCACGATCTCGCTTCGTCTGCGGGAAGAACGATCCCAACTGCTGGCTGCGTTCCAACGGCGCAAGATTTTCCAACAGCGGCATGATCAGCTTCTTCCAATCCGCGGGCAATTGTACATCCATGATCTCCAACGCATACGAAGCCTGCGTGGACGTTCCCACTGTCAGTGCCTCGCGCACACGCCGAATCGAATCGCCATCGAAGGTGAAAGACAATAACAAAAGGACACGATTGCGAATCTGCACATGGAATTGAGTCAACGCCGCCTGCAACAACAGCGTTTCAGCGCTATCACGAATGTCAACTTGCGTCGTGCTGATCCACGCGGCTTGCTCCACTTCTGTTTTCACAACACCTTGTATCATGGCGGTATCTTTTGTGCGATACCCGCTGTGACTCAACGCATTCAAAATTTTGGAACGCACTTCGCTGTCCGATTCAGATATTCGAGACAATAAAATATTTTGCGATCGGACTCCACCAATGTGACCGAGGACTCTGGCTAAAGTCAACAAGCGCTGACGGGGCGCATCTTTCTCGCCGAAAGCGGATTCAATTTCAGGCAGCGCCTCTGCGCCGATAGCGATGAGCGCCAACCCCGCGGCGCGACTCGTCTGCGGCGAGTCACAGGCGCTGATGAGCTGTGAATAATAGTCACGGCGATTAACTGAGCCCATTACTTCGATGGCGAGATTGCGATCTGCATTGGAAGAGGCAGCCAGTAGATGATTTAGTTTTTGTTCAGCGCTTGGTTCATTCCCACATTTCAACAAGCCGATTAACGCGCCACGGAGAGAGTTGACATCCGTTTCGTTGAGCGCACTCGTGAGTTGAGACTTGTCTTCCGCAATCGCGCCCAACGCCCGCAACGCGGATTCTTTCACCGCTGGAAAAGTTTCCACCGCCAGTTGATTTTGCACATCACGCAACATGGACTTGAGCTTCAAGTTCTCCACGCGGACAAAAGCTTCACGCCTAACTTCAGGCGCGGGATGTTGAATCAAGCTCCGGAGTTCGGGGGTGAGTGACAGCACGTCAAGCACTTCAAGTTTATTCATGGCGTAGATCACCACGCCTGCGTGTGCATCTTGCAAGCGGCTTTGCAAGAGTGAAACGCTGGCAGGGTCAGCGAGGACATTGGCGTCATCGCCTAATCTGCGTTTGGTGATGACGCGCGTGAGGGCTCGCACATAATTGCCGCTCAACAAAAAAATGACAATCAGCCAGGCGACTCCTAAACCGACAAAGACATATGCCAGCCCGATATAACTGAATTTCAACCCCGCCGTAAGCGCCAGCAAGGAAATACCAGCCAGCCCCACAGCAATCGGTTGGACGATGCCCTCGGCAATGGTTTGGACTCTGCCGCGCATCGTATCGGGCAGGGATTGATAGACGATGGCGTTGGCTGATTGCGAGGTTGAGAATCCGAATGCCACGTTGCTCAGTTTTGCAAATGCACCAACAGCAAAAACCATAAATAAGGATGCACCCAGGCTGCCGCTCAGGGCTAGCATGCCAAGGCTGAGAATCACCAACAGCGGCATGGCGAGCAAGCCCACGCGGAGTCCGAAGCGGGCGATGACGCGGCTGGTCAACACGGTCGAAGAGATCAACGCGACGATGCCGATGATCGAGAGCAGACGTCCAATAAAAGCCGTGAGCTGATTCGCGTCGGGATATTGGGCGAAGGCGCGGTCATAGAAGATGTTATCCACAAAGAAGAAGGCGACCCACCATAGCACGGTGTAGGCAAAGATCAATAGCACGTAGCGGTCTTTGAAGATCCCTGTTTGCGGTTTGGCTGGGCGGGCTGTGCGCTGTGCAGCTTTAGGCGCGTCCGTTTTCGGCTGCAGATACGTATGCGTGAGGATGCGCAAAATAAAAAGTGCCGCGCCAAAACTAAAGCCTGCCAACAACATTAAATTCGTGGCGCCAACGGTTTTCACCAAGGCAGGGATGAACAGACCGCCGATGATGTTTGCCAGCCAGTTGCCCGCGCCCAATAACGGAAAGAGGCGCTTGCCCTGCCGAAAATCGAAGAGACTGCCCGCCAGGGGCCAGACCGCGAGATTGCCGAGATTGAGGACGATCTGAAACCAAAGCGGAAGAATGAAGGCGGTGATGTGATAGAGCGGAGATTTCAACGCGAACCAGATCAGCAAGCTGGTGCAAGCCAAAAAGATCAGGTTGATGAAAAGCAATTTGGAAAACGAAACCCGTCCGCCAAGCCTGATGTAAAACATCGCCACCAACGAAGCGAAAATAGCAATGGCAATGTAGGAATATGGCAGACCCTTTACGCCATACTCGGAGAGGAAGACACCAAATGCCATGGACTGTACAAAGACGAAGCCCAGCGCAAGAATGAAATACAGCAAGACCAGCAAGCCGACCAGTCGTTCTTCGCCTGGTTCAATGTTGAAGAAACCAGTGAATCGTTGAAAAGCTGTCAGCTTATTTTCTGAGTTGCTTCGACTCATTTCAACAACTCCTTCACCGTCTCATCCCAATCCAACTCTTCGCCCTCCGCAGGATTCAACCCCGCCTCCACCACGGACGGGTCGAGCGCCCATTCGGCGAGCCACATATCCAATCCCTGCTGACTGTCACTACTCCAGGCGGGCTGTTTGCGCGCCAAGCCCAATAACGCCAGCGCCCGCTCGGTCTGCCCTTCGGCGTGGGCAAGTGCAGCAAAACCCATCACCGCCCCCACCACCCACGGAAGATAACCCACACGTTCTGCTAATTCCAACCCTTCGCGCAATTTCGTACGTGCCTCGACGAGTTGCCCGAGTTGGGTGTCGATATCCGCCAGTTGGATGAGCCCCAGAGCGAAGGCGGCTTGCAGACCAATCTCGCGGCAGAGCGCTAACATTTGTTGGAAATAATTCCTTGCCGCCGCGTACTCCTTATGTGCAATTCTCATTGCGCCCAAGTTGTTGAGAGCAGTCATCTCCCACCCACGGTTGCCTGCCGCAACAGCCCGCCCTTGGACTTCGCTG
This sequence comes from Candidatus Villigracilis saccharophilus, assembly GCF_016711665.1. Taxonomy (NCBI): domain Bacteria; kingdom Bacillati; phylum Chloroflexota; class Anaerolineae; order Anaerolineales; family Candidatus Villigracilaceae; genus Candidatus Villigracilis; species Candidatus Villigracilis saccharophilus. Next base: position 10,031 of record NZ_JADJSO010000020.1, on the reverse strand, counting down.
AATAGCCGTTCGGCTTCATCCCAATCCTCTTGCACTTGCATTGCCACAGTCCCCAAGCGATTGAGCGCGGACAACTCGCGGTCCAGGTCGCCCAATGCTCGCGCCAGGGTCAGGCTTTCATCCAGCGCCACTTTGGCATCATCCAGTTTGCCCAGCCGCCAGTAATTAGCACCTAACGCAGACAACGCGCGGCACAGGCTCAGTCCGTTATTGCTTGCTCGCGCCAATGGCACGGCTTGTGCGAGAATCGTCTGCGCTTCGGCGTAGTCGCCCAACTCGCTCGTCAAATCGCCCAACACTGCCAGCGCGGTGGCGCGATCGGCATCAGTTTTCGCGGCAGTTTGCGCCTGCCCAATGGCAGCGCGCGCGGCGGGGAAGTCGTCCAAAATCGAATCCGCGAGTTTCAACGCCAGCGCGGAACGTTCAGGATCGCTCTCGGGTGTCAGTTCCAACAAGCGGGCAAAATGATCTCGCGCGGTGTTGAAGGCGCTCACATCCAATGCGGCTTGACCTGCCTTCTTCAAATAGGCGCGCTGTTTGGCGGGGTTGTCACTGCGTTCATAGTGATACGCCAGCGTGTCCAGCATGGATGCTTCGGTCAACGCCCCCGCTGCGATCTGTCTTTCCAGATACGCCGCCAACTGCTCATGCAATTTGGCGCGCGTGGCAAACGGCAGACTCTCGTAGGTCACTTCATGCGTGACAATGTGCTTGAACAGGTACGCCAACTCAGGCTCGGGCGTGTCAAGCGGCGTGATGTCCAGCCCCGCTAATTGCTCCAGATCAGATTGCACGCGGTTCTTTCCACCCAATTCAGGATAGTACCCAGTCAGCCACTCGACGCGAAACAAACGTCCGACGATGCTCGCCACGCGCAGGGTGGTCTTCTCGCGCTCGCTCAACTGGTCAATGCGGCTGAGGATCAGTGTGTGCAAACTATCGGGCAGTTCGATTCTGTTCAGGTCGGCGGGGTCGAGTCCACGGTCACGCACGTAGTTGAGCAGCTCTTCGAGATAGAACGGATTGCCCTGTGAGCGCGCCATCAGTTTATCCACCAACCCGCTGGGCAGTGCGCCGCCGCGCGATGGATACAACTGCGCCAGTTTCGCGCGGATGGCGCTCTCCGCTTCGGCTTGATTCAATTCATGCAGCTCGATTTTGGTGAAGTTCGGCATGGCTTCGAGCCGCGGCGCTTCCAAGCGCGCCAACTGCGGGGGGCGATACGCCAGCACGAAACACACGCGGCTGTCATTCAACGCGCGAGCCAATTCTTCGAGCAGGTCATGCGAGAGCGCGTCGATCCAGTGCATGTCTTCGATGACGATCAACAGCGGTTCATCTTTTGCCGCCGCGCGTAAACAATCTTCGAGCAACGCCCGCAGCGCACTCTTGCGATACTGAGGTTCAAGTGTTTGGGTGAAATCATTATCGGGGATTTCCAAGCCCAGCACCACGTTTAACAGCGGCATGGCTTGCAGGCGTTCAGGCGCGCGGTCTTCGATCTCGCCTTCGAGATTACGCATTTGCTTTTTCAACGGCGCAGACGGGTCCACATCGAAGAACGCCCCCCAGATGGATTTCCAGGTTTGATACGGCGTATTGACTGCATCCGACTGACAGGCTCCGCCATAACCAGCGAATCCCTTTTTACGGGCGAGCGCGGATCACCTCCGCCACGAGTCGGGACTTGCCCATGCCTGCCTCAGCGATAATGCCGATGACTTGTCCCTTGCCTTGTTCCGCCAGATCCAACTTGTCATTGATGACTTGCAACTCTTGCGTTCTTCCCACCATCGGCAGGCCGTAGGTTGGTTCCTGTAAACGGATGGCGCGTTGTTGCCTTTCGCCCGTTACTGCAAATACGGGTAACGGTTCCGCCTTGCCTTTCATTGCCAGCGGTGCGCGCGGCTCAAATGAAAAATCATTCGCCACGGCTTTGTGGACATGTCCACTCAACAAGATTTCCCCTGCAATCGCATTCGTCATCAAACGTGCTGATAAATTTACTTCATCACCCAACGCACCAAATGTGCTGCGTGTTTTTCCGCCATAGGCACCCACGCGCAAGATGCCCTGGGTGATGCCCATTTGCAAAGGCTGAAGAAAACCCAAGCCTTCGGCAGCTTTCTTCAGATCAAGTGCGGTCTTCACCGCGCGGCGGGCGTTATCTTCATGCACGCTCAAGGCGCCGAAGTTGATGTAGGCGTAACTGCCTTTATCTCCGATGGTGATCTGCAGGAACGTGCCATCGTAACGCTCCACAATGCTCTGTGCCTGTCGGATGAACGTATCCAATTGTTTTTCGGCGACATCCGCATCATAGTCAATGCCAATGAAGCGCATGAACAACGCCACACACGGGCGAAACTCCGTGAGAAAAGATTCATCACCCGCTTGTTCACGCTCATACACCGCGCCATGCAGCCACACGCGCAATTTATTGGGGGCAGGCGGGCGGATAGCCGCGGACTGTTCGAGACGTAAGTCGAAGTGCCACTCCGACTTACCAATCACCGCAAAGCGTTCATGTGATTCGGAGTCTTCACGCCATTCCTTGATGGATAATTTTTCGCCAAGGATATTCACAGTTGCTTCATCAATAAGCACATCCCCTTTGGTCGCAAGATGTTCGGCTGTAGAGGTGCGCGCCACCGTCCCACCCGCGATTGAATCCATATAATGAACCGTCGGGTCACCCACCATGAAGCGCCGCGCAGGTCCAGTTGCAACTGCCACTTTCAAGGTTAATGCAATGGCTGAAAAAGATTTCATCGCCTCCTGCAGCGCCAGAGCGCAACTCACCGCGCGCGGTGTTGCGGGTCCGTTTGCATCATCGAACCAGCAGGTAATTGCGTCGCCCGCGAAGTTGATCACACTGCCGCCGTATTTTTCCACTTCGGCGATCAGCGCGGTGTACACAATGCCCAGATGTTTACTTAATTCTTCCCCACCGCGCCGCGGACCCAGCGAATCGCGCAAACCTTCGGTCAAGGGCGTGAAGCCAGAAATGTCCGCAAATAAAGCAGAACCTGTTGTTCGGTCGGACAGAGTCTCGCCACGCGCCAAGGCGCGCAGTCGGTCTTGCGGAATGTAGGTATGCAGTGTCATGGAATTTTATGAATCCTAGGTAGATCCTGCGTAGGAATGACAATATTATTTTTCAAGTGCAGCCACCGTGCGAATCAGATGCGTGGTTCTCGCTGCCATCAATTGAATGATCAACTGATGAAAATAAGATGCCACCTCTGGCGACTTTTTTTCCATTTTCGCCAGGCTCCTCGCAGAAAGCAGATACACTATGGATGGCTCATCAGCCACCACAGCTGCGGTCCGCTTTTGTCCGAGGTAGAACCCAAGTTCCCCGATCACCTGGCCGGACTTCATGGTTTCGAGCCGCACAGGCGGCTTGTTCGGAAACTCCAACCGCGCAGTCAACTGTCCGCTTTCGATAAAATAAATATTATCGGCGCATCGAATTGGCGCATCAGATAATCTCCAATCTTCACTTCCTTTTTCTCAAGGAACTCGAACAGGTCGTTTAGGTGGGTATCATTCGGCAGTAGTTGGTGGAACATATCCTTTAGAGGAATGGTCTGTTCCATCGTTTCATTTGCCGTATTTAATATTTTGTTCTCTATCCACTCCAGCCCATGATCCAGATCGGGGAAGGACTTGGCTGCGCCTGATTCCTTTGATACGAACTCTCCCTTTTCAAGCTGATTCAAGATTTCGGCGGATGGCCCCGTGACCAGGATTGCGATGCTGCGATCCTGCAATACCTGCTTCATTTTGGAAAAGCTGAGCAGGGCTGTTGAGTCAAGTCCGCTGACTTTTGCAAAATCCAGAATAAGGAATTGCAGTGGGGTTTGTTTTGTATCTTCAACCCGTCCGCGCACCTGTTCCAATAATTTATTGGCTGTGCCGAAAAGATAAACCCCTGCAGTTGCAGGATAAATGTCTTTTCGCCCTGTTCGATCAATGTCTTGCGTTGATTGGGACTGCGTGTGAATCGGCTTTGAAGCTCAGCCCCGGACAAGGCATGTTTTGTCACACTGACGCGGCTGTAGTTGACGACGAATAATCCAACCGCTGCAACGATTCCCACGCCCACTCCCTGCAGATAACCCAGTGTGGCTATGACGATCAAAATTAAGAGGATGACTACGTATTCCAATCTGGAGAAGTTGGACCATGACAGATAGACCCATTCATATAAAAATGATAAGCCAAAGAGGATGAGCATGACCCCAAGTGTTATTTTGGGAACATAAGATAAAGCCGCAGCCCCAAAGAAAAGCGGCAGGGCAAATACTGCGGCGGTCACCCAACTGGATATACGGCTGCCCTGGCCGATCTTTTGGTTGATCGCTGTGTCTGTCAGGTCATGGAAGCAGACAACGCCCCCCAGTAATCCTCCAAAGATATTTGCCAGCCCGGTCACGCGCAATTCGCGGTTCACGTCCAGGTCCTTGCGAATGATCAATTCCACACCGCTGGTGTTCAACAGCAAGGTGACCACGCTGATCATTAGCACACTTGCCATACCGCCCGCTTGCGCCAATATGGAATTCCAATGGATCAATCCCATATCTGAAAGACTCAAGGGCTGCCATAAGTTTGCGTTGGAAAAAGGACCCAACAGCCAGCCTTGCGCGCTCAATGTGGATACTGGCGTATTGGTAAAAAATACGATTCCATAAAAAAGGATGGCTGTCCCAAGCAGCATGCCCGGCAGGATCAGAAAGTGATCATAGCGGTTAAGGATCAACAAGGTGATAAAAGCAAACACAAGCCCCGGTGCCCAGCGTAATAAAATACCAGGCTGGAATAACGTGCCCAGATCGCCAATATGAAAGGAGACATCCGCCATTACCCCGATTCCACCAGTGACCAGGAGCCAGCCCGTGCCTGCCAAAAAGCCGCCGATCACGGGATAAGGAAGAAAACGCACCAGGGAGCCTAGTTTGAACTGTCCCAGCAATACATAGACTAAACCGGTCAGCACTGTGGTTAGTATGCTGGCGGCAACCACGGTGATGAATTTTTCCTGCGCTGACGAAGACGACATGCCTTGCATGATCCCGGCTGCCATGACTGCCAGAATGGCAGCGGGGGCATCCTGACCGGATGTGAAATTGCCTTTGTACGAACTGAACAAATTGATGACAAGAAGGGGCGGCAGCCATCCAAGCAGGATCAATCCAATGCCATTTGCGACAAAGGACGAGATATCCCCTGCAAAAATAAGGGCGGCAAGCGAAATGGCATAGATCACGTCTACAACCCCGATCACCAATCCAGCGCTTACTCCGGGGATGATCTGATTCTTAAAAGATTTATTGATCAATGACATTGTGCTGCTCCAAAGTGGTGTTTATTTATTCAACGCAAGCGACTCATTGAAAAAGCGCGAGGCTTCCTCGAAGTCACCCATCTGATGGGCATGCTCGCCTGCTTTTTCCAAATATTCAATTGCCTTGGGAATTTCATCGGCGGCTTTCCAGTGCTGTGCGATCTCGGCATATGGCGGCACGCTGAAGATATTTTGCTCCAATAATTCCGCCACAGCACGGTGGAGTTGACGGCGTTGTGCAAAGAGCATCAGGTTATAAGCAGCTTCATGTGTGTGTGGATCTTTAAAATTGTAACTGGAAGATTCGTTGGGACGTTTTTGTATGAGGTCCAGTTCTACGAAAGTGTTCAAGTGCGCTTGGAGAGTCTCGCGTGAATGTTCTTCGGGATAAATTGAAGACAAAGATTCGAGGGTAAACATATGACCGATGACGCTCGCCACCTTGAGAGTCAATTTTTCGACGTGGGATAAATTGTCGATCAACTGAGCAAGTTCGATTGCAATTCCAGAATCGGCATTGATTTGAACCATCTTGCGCAGCGGGCGATAGATGGCGATCGTTTCGGTTTTTCCTTTGACATTGATCGGCGGCATGGACTCGAATTCAACTTGAGCCTGGGTGGCTTCGTAAACAGAGTCGTTGCATAAGATGAGCGCGCGCTGTCCTTTTGGAATTTCTGCCGATGATTTCGAAGCCGCCACCATCAAACGTGCGGCGAGGTTGGTGCGGTCGCCAATGGCGCCATAAGTGCGGTGACCCGCGCCGCCGTATGCGCCGACTCGCATTTGACCTGAAGCCAGCCCAATGAATAGGTCGGTCATATAGGATAAAGATTCAGGGGGTGACGCAAGTTCCAGCGCGGTGAACACGGCTTGCGCGGCATCGTCGCGGTGGGCGATAGGCGCACCGAAGACGATATAGATGTAACTGCCTTTATCGCCGACGGTGAATTGAATGATCGAACCGTTATGCGGAGCAATAACGCCCTCGACCCATTGCATGAAGGCATTCAGTTTCTTATCCGCTTCTGGGTCGTTGTCGTAATCGAGCCCGCCGAATTTCATGAACAAAGCGGTGGCAGGACGCAGCTCCGAGAGCATCTCGCTTTGACCCGCGCGCACTTTTTCAAAGACAGTTGGGTGCATCCATGATCGCAGACGGGATTTGATAATGGCATCGGCACCGATCTCCGCCCACGGGCTGGGTGCGATCTCGTTCTTCAAACTTGTCAGTACGGCGAATTGTTTTTCTTCACGCCAGGCGGAGATGTTGAATTTTTCTTCAACAGATGTGAGATTCGCTGTTGCCAGCACGACCTCACCGCGGTCCGACTCATGCTCAGCGTTGGCTAATGCCGTGAGTGTGGCACCCGCTAAAACGTCGATCTGATGCGTGCTCCCGTCGCCGACCGCCATGCGGCGCGCAGGTCCAACTGCCAGCGCCACTTTGATCGATAATCCAATCGTCTTGCCATTGGGCGTGGAGATGGCGCTGAACTGCATCATGCCTTTTTGCATGGCAAAAGCACAGGCGGCGGCGCGCTCTAAAGAAGAATCCGCGCGCGGGTTGCCTTGCAGGTCGAGATCGTCGAACCAGCAGGTGATGGCGTCGCCGCTGAAGCTGATGACCGCGCCGCTGTAGCGATGCACTTCATCGATCAGCACCGTGAAGACGCGGTTGAGATGGCGGATCATTTCCTCCGCTCCACGCTGCAAGCCCAATTCATTCGCCAGCGATTCGGTCAGCGCGGTGAAACCAGAGACATCCGCAAACAAGGCGGCGCCGTGCGCGCGCTCGGGCAGAGTGACGTGCTGTGCCATTGCCTGACGGCGGTCCATGGGGATGTAGATCGCCACGGTCTCGGCTTTGGCAAGTTTCTTCTCTTCGATATCCAATTGCATTTGAGCCAGTTGACGTTTGAGGCGCTGTTCGCGGATACGGACTTCATCTGCCATCTTGGCGAAGACGCGCGCCAGTTCGCCGAGCGCATCGGTGCGCGCCGCCACCGACTCGACCATGGCGGGTTCATAGGCGCTTTGCTCAATGGCGTTGGCGGCGTTGGTGAGGATCTCCACCTGGCGCAGGTTCTCGAGCGCCTCGCTGAACAATTGCGCGTTATGCAATGCCGCGCCCGCATTGGCGGCGATGGTGGTTAGCAGGCGCAGCGAGTCATCCGTGAAGATGCCTTCCTGCGTGGTGCTTTGCACGCTGATCACACCGATGGTGCCTTTGCCTGTTTTGATCGGTACGCCCAGATACGAAAGCGCTTCCCTGCCCACACGCGTTGCGCCGATCTCTGCTGCGCGTTCATTGAGATTTTGATTGATGAGCAGCGGCTCGCCTGTGCGAATGATATTACTGGTGAGCCCTTCGCCAAAGGTGAGCGGTTCGAACGATTCGCCATATTGATATGGGAAGTGGATCAGATTCGTCTGCGGATTGGAGCAATGCCAGGTAGACGATATCGGCGCTGAAGATCTCGCGCATCTGACTCCCGATGAGCTGGATCGTGCTATCGAGCTCTGATTCCACGATCAGCGCCTGGCTGACTTTGCTGATGGCGCCGAGTTCAGCGGCGCGTTCTTCGGTCACTTTAAGCAGGCGTTGGGTCTCATCGAAGAGCCGCGCGTTCTCGAGCGCCACGCTCATGGCGTTGGCAAGCGTGGTCAGCAGGCGTACATCTGATTCGCTGAAGGCATGCTCGTGTTGCATGTCTACCAGATCGACCATGCCACGCGCTTGATCGCCACCACCAGGCACAAAGACAACTGATTTTCCCATTCGTGCTAGGCAGGGTGAAACTGCCATACTTTTCCACCTCTTGCGCCATGTTCTCATTGATAACCAGTGTCTCGCGGGTGCGAATGATGTGCGCTTCAAAACCTGTATCGCCAGGTGGACTTGACTCAAGGAAAATGCGTTCCCCATTTTCGTACATATATGGGTAATGAACCAAATTAGTTTTCGGGTCATAGATGCGGATGTCCACATCGGCTTGATTAAATATCTCGCGGATCTTATCGCCAACCGCGTCATAAATGCCTTGAATGTTCAACTCTCGCGGCGAGGGCGGCTTGCACGCTGTTGATCACCGCCAGTTCCTGCGCGCGCTCTTCTGTAATCTTGAGCAGGCGCTGAGTCTCATCGAAGAGACGCGCATTCTCGAGACGCTCTGCGTTGGTGAGGTCGTCAACAACCCACATCTGATTCTGTGAGTTTTTCATCAGGTTGGGTTATATTATCAATCCGCCAATAAGCATCGCATATAAACGTTTGGCGCTTCACCCGAAGATGAGGGTTCCCTATCTGTCCCCTTTGATCAGATTGTAGCGTGTTTCGATGGTTTGCGGAAACCAATAAGGCTCGTCGAATCCAGCCCTTTCTTGTATGGGTGAAACTGTTTTCTCAAGGGATCATCAGCCAGTATCCCATTGCGCGTGAAAGATTTGCCGTGATCTTGAGCAGGCGCTGGGTCTCATCGAAGAGACGCGCGTTCTCGAGGTCGCTGTTCCGAGCGAGGCGGCAATGGTGTCAGGGAGGCGAGCTCAGATCACCCGTAGGCGTGGTCGCGCTCATAAGTCTCGATAATGATGTTGCCGATGATGCGGTCGCTGCTGATGATCGGCAGCGAGACTCCCGACCTGCTCGCGTCTGTCCCAGGCAGGTTGGGAGAAATCATATTTCCCTCCTCTACCGTACCCCAAGCCAGATGTTTGTGTTTTGAGGATCTTGTCAAACTGTCCATCTGGAGCGTGGGCTCAGCGGGGAAACTCAACCGTTCGCCATGTTCGTATTCGTAAAGATACTGAAGCAGGTTTGCTTCCACTATCGTACCAGCGGATTCGATATCCTCTGTATCCAGTACTTCTCGCAGTTTATCCCCAACCAGGTCCACGATAGCTCGAAAGTCCGTTTTTGCCGCCAACGCAGCCCTGCACACTGTTGATGATGGCAAGCTCTGCGCGCGCTCTTCCGTGATCTTGAGTAGGCGCTGGGTCTCATCGAAGAGACGCGCCCGTTCTCAATGGCGGTGGCTGCCTGAGTGGTAAAGGCTTGCGCCATATGAGCGTGTTCGGGGTGTGAAATCCTTCTCCAATTTATCGAAAGAGTGATCCATGCCGATCATTCGTTCGCCGAATAACAACGGGACCCCATCACCCATGAACTCTCCCTTGTCCATGAGTCTCATCTCTTGAAATGTTCAAGCGCGCAGATACATCCGCAAAAATCATGACTGGGTTCGCGACGACGCACAACCTCACCTGCAGGGTCATCGGGTCCAGCGCCAGTCGAACGGGATTGCCCAAGCAGTTCATCCAAATTGGGAAAACCGTGTCTCGACTATATGCACCATAATATCGCCCATCCAATTGCTGGCCGACACTGCAGCTGTCATAAGGCACCACCTTGCGCAGTTCTGACAAGATCAGTTCAAAGACGCCCTGCAAACTCAAGGTACTGCCAAGGTGCCAGCGCTGCCGAACGTAAGGTCTCGCTTGTTGGCGCGCACTTTTTCGGTTTCCAACAGGCGCGCACGTTTTCGATTGCGGTCGCGGCCTGGGGCGAAGCTTTGCGCCATATGGGCGTGTTCGGCAGTGTAGAAATCATCTCCAATTGGTCGAGGGTCAGTATACCGATCAACTGTTCGCCAAATAGCAGCGGTACACCCAACCAGCC